>JAYVGE010000001.1:0-2273 GCA_043772515.1 Flavobacterium sp.
TATGAAAGAAATGAGCCAAAGCGGCGGTGGCGGAATGTTCGGGATGGGCAACATGCCAGAAATGTACAATTTAGTAGTAAACACCAACTCTGAATTGGCAACAAGTATCCTAAACAACAAAGACAAAGACGCTCAGGAAAGTTTAGTAAAACAAGCACTTGACTTGGCTAAACTTTCTCAAAACTTGCTAAAAGGCGAAGCCTTAACCGCATTTGTAAAAAGAAGTTTCGAGCTGATTAAATAAATATTATATTTTTAAATTGTTAGATTATTAGACTAAACCTGCAAGCGACCCCGAAGTATCGGGACTTGCAGGTTTTTTTTTGGAGCAGCTCACCCATTTCCAGCAGGCGTTTCCTCACGCTATACGCTGTAATCTTTGCTTTTGGCTACCACCAATGCAAAGGATTTCCGCTGCTATCGGGGCTATTTGAGACGGATAATTTTTCCAAGATAACAAGTATCAAAACTACTGAAAAAACAAAACTATAACGATGTTTGGACATCAGTATGAAGCACATACTTAAATAGCAGAACTAATTTGCGCTACATACAAGAATTATTGAGTCATAATAGCATTAAAACTACCGAAATTTAAACCCACGTAAGTACGAAAATCTGCAACAAATTAAAAGTCCGTTTGATGATTTATAAAATAAATATACTACATTTGAAAATATATAAAACTGACTCTTGTCAGACAAAGCCACCCAATATTGGTGTGATAGGTCTGATTTCGTCAGACATATATACAAGTTATGCCTAAGCTTGCCCAAAAAAACGAGAAAATTAGAATGTAAAAAAATAATTTATGCAAAACAGCTATGGACAGTATGGTTGGAAAGAATTTCATAGAAATAGAAAAGATATACTTTTTGAATATGATAAAATCCTTGAACAAACTGAAAATCGACCTATACAAGTTGCCCACGGCATAGGTGTAGAAGCTTACATACGAAAGTGGTTTTCAGAGTTTTTACCAAAAATATTTGGTGTGACTTCTGGTTACATTATTCCTGATTTATACGATAACAGCGACAAACTATACCATTATGATATAATCATATATGACCGATTATCATCACCTATTTTATGGACAGAAGGAAATCAGGATGATAGTGAACAAGGAAAGTATAGAGCTATACCAGCAAAACACGTTGTAGCCATTTATGAAGTTAAGTCAAGATTTACAAAAGAAAATGTAAAAGAAGCAATTGATAAACTAAATCAAACTAAAGTTTTTACGGATCAATTACATACTAATTTTAGCTGTGGAATATTTTTTATTGAATTAAAAGAATCAGACGTAAATAAAGATTCAATAATAAAAGAACTTATAAACGCTAAAAATGTGTTTAAATTTTCAGGAGGAATCGTACTAAGATATGAGGGAGACAACTCTTGCACCGGTAAAATGAATTTATTTGAGAGAGATTTAGAAAAAGAAATTAAAAATGAAAAACTCATTCCTTTAGCGAAACCAATAGATGACTTAAATATTTATTTCACTGAGGAAGGAAATCTGACAATGAATGAACAAGGTGCTGGAGTGAAAATTGTGCAAACAAATGAAAATATCTATTCTGTATCTATATCTTACAACATAATTTTTGATGAAGATTCTTCTTCAGCACATTTGTCTTGGTCTAGAAGTAATTTTTCAAACTTTTGTATAGAACTTTTAAGTACTCTGGAAGGATTGTCATATGACGATAAAGATCGACCTTCTTTTGGTCAAATTTTCGATATAATTAAGGTTAAAAAAGCTCCTTTACAAAATATCACTATAGAAGATGGTAAACCATTTTTACAAATAAATCTGGTTGATAAAAAAGAAGATGAAAACAATTTTAAATTATCAAAAGAGGATGGTTCTAATATAATTAATTTTGGAATTCAAATAGAGAATTTAGGAGAATATGATGTAATAATTTCAAATGACACTTTCAAAAATACGTTTAAAATTCCCAAAAAAATGACAGCTATAAAGACTGAGTCGTATCGTATTAAATTAAAAAAGGAAAACGACGATGTTTTAAAGCTTTTAAAAAAGAAAAAATTTCATATCCCTTTTCGACTTGTCTATTATGAAGAAAATACTAAAAAAGAATTTGTAGCTATTGAAAAAAATATAGTATTTAAAAATGAAAATTTAGAGTTAACGTAAAAGCCTAGGCATAACAGATAAGGTTTCGTTGCGGCTGCAAGCCGAACAATGAAACCTGTGTTGAACGGAACCGATTACATGCCGTCAACACTTATGGAGTTATCGT
>JAYVGE010000002.1:0-5426 GCA_043772515.1 Flavobacterium sp.
AAAATGAATACCATTGGTGGTGATGTTTTACAAGCTATCAATAAAGCGATTGATTTATCTGAAAAAGAATACCAAGGTTTGGTTATTGGAAATCAAGCATCGAATTTCTCTGTTGGTGCCAATATCGGAATGATATTTATGATGGCAGTGGAGCAAGAATACGATGAGTTGAATATGGCTATCAAAATGTTCCAAGACACAATGATGCGTGTGCGTTATTCTGGAATCCCAGTTGTAGTTGCTCCTCACGGAATGACTTTTGGTGGTGGTTGCGAAATGAGCTTACATGCTGATAAAGTGGTTGCCGCTGCAGAAACCTATATGGGATTAGTTGAATTTGGTGTTGGGGTTATTCCTGGCGGTGGAGGTTCGAAAGAATTAGCTATGCGTGCATCCGATTTATTCCGTAAAAACGATGTGGAATTGAATGTTTTACAAGAATATTTTATGACCATCGCTATGGCAAAAGTATCAACTTCGGCTTACGAAGCTTTTGATACTGGGCTTTTACAACACGGTAAGGATATTGTGGTTGTAAACAAAGACCGTCAAATCGCCGAAGCTAAGAAACATGCCTTATTAATGGCCGAAGCTGGTTATACACAACCTATTCGCAGAACTGATGTGAAAGTTTTGGGTAAACAAGCATTAGGAATGTTCTTAGTTGGAACCAATCAAATGGTTGCCGGTAAATACATCTCAGAACACGATTTGAAAATTGCAAACAAACTAGCTTATGTTATGGCTGGTGGTGATTTATCGGAACACACTTTGGTATCTGAGCAATATTTATTAGACCTTGAACGCGAAGCATTTTTATCACTTTGTACGGAGAGAAAAACACTAGAAAGAATTCAGTTCATGTTAACAAAAGGGAAACCTTTGAGAAATTAGAATTAAGACTGAAGTATTAAGTATTAAGACTTTAAAAAAAGACTATGCACAATTTTGAAAAATTAAAAATTTGGCAAAAAGCGATGGATATCGCTGTTGAAGTTTATGAAGTTTCTGCTTTACTGCCTAACGATGAAAAATTTAATTTAATTCATCAAATAAAAAAATGCGCAGTATCCATTCCTTCTAACATTGCTGAAGGTTCTGGCAGAAATTATGATAAAGAATTTGTACAGTTTTTAGGAATTGCAAATGGTTCTACTTTTGAATTAATAACTCAATTAATACTTGCCAAAAGGCTTAAACTTGTAAATGAAGATTTAATTCAACCTATTATTAATCAATTAGTCGAAGTTTCAAATATGAATTTTTCATTTCAAAAAACATTAAAATCTAATAACAAATAACGATTGGAAATCTTAATACTTAATTCTTCAATCTTAATACTTTTTAACAACGATTGGAAATCTTAATACTTAATTCTCCAATCTTAATACATAATTTATGAAAACAGCATATATAGTAAAAGCTTATCGTACTGCGGTAGGAAAAGCACCAAAAGGAGTTTTTAGATTTAAAAGACCTGATGAGTTGGCTGCAGAAACCATTCAATACATGATGAATGAATTACCTGATTTTGACAAAACCCGTATTGATGACGTTATGGTAGGAAACGCCATGCCAGAAGCAGAACAAGGTCTGAACGTAGGTCGTTTAATCTCTTTGATGGGATTAAAAGTGGATGATGTACCAGGAGTTACAGTTAATAGATATTGCGCTTCGGGATTGGAAACAATCGGAATGGCAACAGCTAAAATCCAATCAGGAATGGCACATTGTATCATTGCCGGTGGAGCCGAAAGCATGAGTTTTATTCCAATGGGAGGTTACAAACCTACTCCGGATTATGCTGTTGCAAAAGCTGGACATGAGGATTACTATTGGGGAATGGGATTAACATCGGAAGCGGTGGCAAAGCAATTCAACATCTCTCGTGCAGACCAAGATGAATTTGCTTTTCAATCACACAACAAAGCATTGAAAGCACAAGCTGAAGGTAAATTTGACAAACAAATTGTACCCATTACGGTAGAACAAACTTTTATCAATGAAAATGGTAAAAAAGAAACCAAATCGTATGTGGTAAACAAAGACGAAGGTCCAAGAGTTGGTACTTCATTGCAAGGATTAGCTGGTCTTAGAGCTGTTTTTGCTGCAGACGGAAGTGTAACTGCTGGTAACTCTTCACAAATGAGTGACGGTGCCGCTTTTGTACTGGTTATGAGCGAAGAAATGGTAAAAGAATTAAACCTGGAACCAATAGCTCGTTTGGTAAACTTCGCCTCTGCAGGTGTTGAGCCAAGAATCATGGGAATTGGTCCTGTAAAAGCGATTCCAAAAGCATTGAAACAAGCGGGATTGACTTTGAATGATATCGATTTAATTGAATTGAACGAAGCTTTTGCTTCACAAGCATTGGCAGTTACTCGCGAACTAAACTTGAATCCTGATATTATCAATGTGAATGGTGGAGCTATTGCCTTGGGTCATCCTCTAGGTTGTACCGGAGCCAAATTATCTGTTCAATTGTTTGATGAGATGAAACGCAGAGGAAGCAAATACGGAATTGTGAGTATGTGTGTTGGAACTGGACAAGGTTCTGCGGGGATTTATGAGTTGATGTAGAAGAAAGAATAGAGAGAATAGAACATAGAGAAAAGAATATAGAGAAAAGAATATAGAATATAGAAAAAAGAGCAAAGAGTATAGACTTAAAAGAAGAAGGATGCGCCATAATTATAAGAATTTAAAAATTTGGCAACTCGGAATAGAAATCGCAAATGATGTTTCGGACATTCTAATTGACTTTCCAAAACACGAAAGATATGATTTAAGTTCTCAATTAAGCAGATGCTCTGTTTCAATACCTAGTAATATAGCAGAAGGTTCTTCTAGAACAGACAAATCTTTTAGCCATTATCTAGATATTTCTCTCGGCTCATCATTTGAACTAAACACTCAGTTAATAGTAGCAAAACATAGAAAATATATAAACGAACTAACATTTAATCAATTAGAAAAAAAAGTAGAAGAATTTCAAAGAATGACTATGGGATTTCAAAATGGACTGAAATAAGTCTTTAAAAATCTATACTCTATTTTCTATATTCTTTACTCTAAAATCTAAAATCTAAAATTTTAAAAAAATGAGCGATAAAACAAGAGGTGGTCAATTCATCGTAAAAGAAACAAAATGTGAAGATATCTTCACGCCAGAAGATTTCAATGAAGAGCAATTAATGATGCGTGACTCTGTGAGAGAGTTTGTTGACAAAGAATTGTGGGCACACAAAGATCGTTTTGAGAAAAAAGATTATGCCTATACACAAGAGTGTATGAAAAAAGCAGGAGATCTAGGTTTCTTAAGCGTAGCTGTACCTGAAGCTTATGGCGGAATGGGAATGGGATTTGTGAATACGGTTTTGGTATGTGATTATATTTCGGGAGCAACGGGTTCATTCTCTACTGCTTTTGGAGCACACACTGGAATTGGAACAATGCCAATCACATTGTACGGAACTGAAGAGCAAAAACAAAAATACGTACCAAAATTAGCTTCTGGAGAATGGTTTGGAGCGTATTGCTTGACTGAGCCAGGTGCTGGATCTGATGCTAATTCTGGAAAAACAAAAGCTGTTTTATCAGAAGATGGAAAAACATATTCGATCACTGGACAAAAAATGTGGATTTCGAATGCTGGATTCTGTTCAGTATTCATCGTATTCGCAAGAATTGGTGACGACAAAAATATCACTGGATTTATCGTAGAAAACACTCCAGATAATGGAATTTCTATGAATGAAGAAGAGCATAAATTAGGTATTCGTGCTTCTTCTACTCGTCAGGTTTTCTTCAATGAAACTAAAGTTCCTGCTGAAAACATGTTGTCTGAAAGAGGAAATGGTTTCAAAATCGCAATGAATGCCTTGAACGTAGGTCGTATCAAATTGGCAGCAGCTTGTTTGGACGCGCAACGTAGAGTAATCACTGGAGCGGTCAACTATTCTAACGAGAGAATTCAGTTTAATACTGCTATTTCACAATTTGGAGCGATTCGTTCTAAGTTAGCAGAAATGGCAACATCTTGCTACGCAGGAGAAAGTGCTTCTTACCGTGCTGCAAAAGATATTGAAGACCGTATTACTGAACGTGAAGCAGCTGGATCTTCTCATCAAGAGTCAGAATTGAAAGGTGTTGAAGAATATGCTATCGAGTGTTCTATCTTGAAAGTAGCGGTTTCTGAAGACGTTCAAGCTTGTGCTGATGAAGGAATTCAAATCTTTGGTGGAATGGGATTCTCAGAAGACACGCCTATGGAAAGTGCTTGGAGAGACGCTCGTATTGCTCGTATCTACGAAGGAACAAACGAAATCAACAGAATGCTTTCGGTTGGTATGTTGATCAAGAAAGCCATGAAAGGGCATGTTGATTTGCTGGGACCTGCTTCTAAAGTACAAGAAGAATTAATGGGAATTCCATCTTTTGAAACTCCTGATTATTCTGAATTGTTTGCTGAAGAAAAAGAAATGATTACCAAATTGAAAAAAGCGTTCCTAATGGTTGCAGGTGGAGCGGTTCAAAAATACGGGCCAGACTTAGACGCACACCAACAATTATTGATGGCAGCATCAGATATATTAATCGAAATCTACATGGCTGAAAGTACGATCTTGAGAACCGAAAAATTAGCCAAAGCAAACGGTGCTGATAAAATCAAAGAACAAATCGCCATGGCGCAATTGTACTTGTACCAAGCGGTTGACATTATCACTCAAAAAGGAAAAGAAAGCATTATTTCTTTTGCTGAAGGTGACGAACAACGCATGATGTTAATGGGATTACGTCGTTTTACTAAATATGCAAACATGCCAAATGTTGTTGGTTTAAGAGAAACGATTACTACAAAATTAGTTGCAGAAAACGCATACTGTTTCTAATATAAACTCTTTTTTTTAGTTTTTTTTTTGTTTAAAAAAGCCGTTACTGTTATAAAAAACAGTGCGGCTTTTTATTTTGTAATAAAATTGTTTTTTCATCAAAAATCAATCAATTATATTGATGATTATTGGTAAGTTAATTACATTGCAGTACTCTTAACTAAAAAAATAATAATGAAAATTTTAAAAATATTCTTTTTCTTACTTTTTACTTCCTGCACAATTGCTATAAATGCCCAAAAAAAGAATAACTTTTCGGTTATTGCCTATTACACTGGTGATGAAAAACTGATAAACGAATATGAAGTAAACAAACTCACACACATTATCTACAGCTTTTGTCATTTGAAAGGAGGCAAATTAAATGTAGATACTGCTAAAGATTCCACTACTATTAAACACTTAGTTTCTTTAAAAGCCAATAACCCGAAGTTAAAAATAATGTTATCTTTAGGAGGTTGGGGAGGTTGTGAGCCTTGTTCGAATGTTTTTTCAACAGCAGAAGGGAGAGCCGTTTTTACTAAATCTGTTAAA
>JAYVGE010000003.1:0-14247 GCA_043772515.1 Flavobacterium sp.
TCCTTATCCGATTAAGAAAGCAGCCGATCTATTGACGATCTGTAAAACAGAAAATAAATCCATTTCAGAAATCGTTTATGAAAATGAAAAATCGATGCGCACCGAAGCAGTTATCGATCATGAATTAATACGCATTTGGAAAACAATGCTCGAATGTATGTACATTGGTTGCCATTCTGAAGGAATTCTTCCGGGAGGTTTGAACGTACGCCGAAGAGCTTTTGATATGCACCAAAACCTTATCGGTTTAGCCAATTATGATTCGCCTCAAAGCTGGCTAGAAGAAATACGTAAAACCGAAGTGAAGTTTCGCCAAATCTTGCAATGGGTGAGTTGTTTTGCCTTAGCTGTAAATGAAGTAAATGCTGCTTTAGGACGTGTTGTTACAGCACCAACTAATGGTAGCGCAGGAGTCATTCCTGCCGTTTTGATGTATTATTTAGTCATTGAAAACCATGACTCTGGTGAAAAAGAAATCAAACAATTCCTTATGGTTGCTGGAGAAATCGGTAGTATTTTCAAGAAAGGTTCTACCATATCTGCCGCAATGGGTGGTTGCCAAGCCGAAATAGGCGTATCATCAGCCATGGCTGCAGCTGCTTTGTGCGAATTGATGGGCGGAACTCCCGAACAAGTTTTAATGGCTGCCGAAATTGCAATGGAGCATCACTTAGGATTAACTTGTGATCCTATTGGTGGTTTAGTTCAGATTCCATGTATTGAAAGAAATACAATGGGCGCGATAAAAGCCATCAATGCTGCTGAACTTGCCTTACAAACCGATCCAAAAAATGCTAAAGTACCTTTGGATAAAGTGGTAGACACGATGTGGCAAACCGCAAAAGACATGAACAACAAATACAAAGAAACTTCCGAAGGTGGATTGGCCATCGCAGTAAATATGGCGGATTGCTAAATTTTACAATCTAAATTTAAAACCCAAACCACTTAAAATCAGACTATTAACAGTATATTTATCCTAAATTCTCAAATCTAAAATTATGGAAATCAATTGGGTAATCGTTAGTATTGTAATCATTTGGGTACTTCTTTTGATTGTATTTCTTATTAGAAAAAATCAAAAAGATAAAAAAAAGTATACTAATTTTTTAAACAATGATTTTAAAAAAACAAATGATAAAGAATCAGATTTAAATGACGATGGGTATTAATTTACTAAACAGGACTATTTTATAAAGCCTTGCAAATGAAATCAAACAATACCCAATTTAAAATAAAAAGTACTTCCCAGTCCTAATTCGCTTTCCATACCAATTGTACCTCCTTGCGCTTCAATAAACTCTTTGCTTATTGCTAAACCTAATCCAGTGCCTGACTTATGACTTCCCGGAACTTGGAAATACTTATCAAAAACTTTGGTTTTGTACTGGCTATCTATTCCTTTGCCCGTATCAATTACCTGAAATACAACTTTATTATTTTCTTTTTTTAGCTGTACTGTAATACAACTATTTTCGGAAGAATATCGAATCGCATTGGTTAGAAAATTGATTAAAACCCAAGCCGTTTTTTCACTGTCTGCTTTAATATCCGGCAAATTATCATCAGTGCTAAGTACTATTTCAATTTTCTTTTGTTCCGCTTGCACTTTGATTGCTTCAGTGGCATAATTTATAATTTCATACGGATTACTCTTTTCTATATGCAACTGAATATTTCCCGTTTCCAGTTGGGATAATTCCAGCAATTCACCTGTTATTTTAAGCAAACGCTGGCTATCTTCCTTAATACCATCAATGAGCTGTTTTTGATCGGTATTGATAATTCCAGTTTCTGGTTTTTCAAGTAATTGCAAACTCATTTTTATTGAAGCAATTTGTGTTTTTAACTCGTGCGAAACAGTTGCAATAAAATTAGTTTTAGCAAAATCTAGTTCTTTAAAAACAGTAATATTTCTTAAAATAATGACATTACCAATGTCAATAGTTTTATCTTCACCAGTTGGTTTTACAGTGATTGTTACCGTTTCTTTCTCGAAGTAACTTTCTTTACCATCGGCAAAAATTTTCAAGGGACGTGATTTCTGATGCTCATTTGATAAATCATCTATAATTAAGGATTGCATTAAATCATTAGTTGAAGCCAACAAAAAAGCAGATTTCCCAATCACTTCTTCTGATTTCAATCCCATAATTTTCAAGGCTTCATCATTTGCAAATAATACATTACCATTATTGTCCAACCCAATAATCGGGTCATGCATATTGTTAATCAGTGTTTCCAATCGTTTCTTTTCAAACGATAACTTATGTAGATTACTATTACTGTATTCCTCTAGTTTTTGTGCCATTATATTAAACGATTTAGCCAAATCTCCATATTCATTATGATTCATAAAATGAACGCGTTCAGAATAGTTTTTGTTCGCAATTTCTTTAATACTGGCCGTAAGCTCTTTTATTGGATTGGCAATATTGTTGGGCAAATTCACCAATAAATTAAACGCAATCAAAAAACAAAGAGTTCCTGTAACCGCAATCCACAAATTAGCCGTTTCGGCGGTATGTGTAGCTATGTCGCTTTTCTCTTTTATGGCAATCATATTCAATTTCATAATTTCGAAAATGTCCTGACGTATTTGGTTTTTTACCTTTTCATCGGTTCTATTTTTTTCTAAAAAATCAAAACTTTTTTGCAAATTATACGTCACTTTGCCTTCCCCAATTTCTGTGATATTAGCAATTTGATTCTTCAAATTTGTTTCAAAAACTGCAATTGCTTTCTCTTCATCGATTTTAATTTCATCTAATGAAAGCAACATATTCCTAGAATATTCGAGCGTATTATAATTCGCTTTAAGAATATTTTCGGTATCTTTTTTTATCGAAAAAATATAAAACGCCGCAACTAATGACAGAATAATTATCATTAGAAAAAGTAAGCCTACACCCAGATTTAATTTAGTTTTAATTTTCATATTGTCATTGCAAGAAATGGAGCAATCCCCTCCTCTTTATTTAATTGGTTTTTTACTAATCCCTAATTTTACTTCGATAAAATTAGGGAATCTAAAGTTGCATTTTTTTATGAAAGAATCACCAAATCAACATTCGATAACGAAAGATTATTCAATAAACGTCTGAAAATCGTTGTAGATAAAATCACTTTAAATAAATTGAAGTGTGGTTTTCCTATGCATACTGTTGTAATATTTTTTTGTTCCACCATTTTCAACATCGCATCCGTAATATTAGCATTTTGAATTTTAATCACTTCTGCTCCTAGTTGTGTGGCTAATTTGAAATTATTTATCAAATGCCGTTGCTTGTCTAATGCAATTTTGTCATTGCTCTCTTTTGGAGTTTCCACATACAAAACATACCATTTACAATTATAATAGCTGGCCAACCGAGCAGCTTTTCTAATTACAATTTTGGCTGTTTTATCATTACTGCTTATACAAGCCAAGAGTTTTTCATGTTTAAAAACACTATTTTTAGGTACTTCATTCTCAACTTTTCTCAGCACTTGACCCGCAACTTCTTTCAAAGCCAATTCCCGCAATTGCAAAATTTGATCTGATTTAAAAAAATTATTCAGTGCTGTGGCAATTTTATCAGGCGTATAAATTTTACCTTCTTTTAATCGGGAAATGAGCTCATCCGAGGTTAAATCAATATTCACTACCTCATCGGCTAACCGCAGTACATTATCTGGAACTCGCTCTTGTACGTCAACACTTGTAATGCGTTTTACATCTTCATGTAAGCTTTCAATATGTTGAATATTCACTGCCGAAATCACATTTATTCCCGCTTCTAGAATTTCCAAAACGTCCTGCCAGCGTTTTTCGTTTTTGCTTCCCTCAATATTAGTATGTGCCAATTCATCTACAATAACCACCTCAGGGCGCAAATTGATAATGGCTTGCACATCCATTTCCTCTAGTTGTTTACCTTTATAGAAAAGCGTTCGTCTAGGAATTACAGGTAAACCATCTAATAACTCATGCGTTTCTTTACGAAAATGGGTTTCGATATACCCTATTTTTACATCGATACCTTTTTTCAATAACGTATGTGCTTCTTGTAACATACGAAACGTTTTGCCTACACCAGCACTCATCCCAATGTAAACTTTAAACTTTCCTTTACGTGATTTCTGGATTAAATCCAGAAAGTGCTTGACGTTATTTTCTTTTTCGTTTTCCAATTTAGTTTTAAGATTTAATGTAGTAGAAAAATTAAAAAGAAATAGCCAACGATGTAGTTAAAAATACATTCTGATTACTAGGATCATTGTTTTTCAAAAAAACAGCGTCTTTGCTATTCAAATCTCTGGCTTCTAGTCTAAACATTACGTTTTCAGTAACTAAATAATCAAAATTAGCTGAAAAACCATACGTTTTAAATCCGTTTGGTGTTGTAGTTGCTATTATCACACCTTTTTCATCCGTGTAATATTCAGCTCTTGCTGCTAATTGAATTTTAGATGTCGGTTTGTACTGCGCAATCAAAACTGGTGAAAACCAAATATCATATTTATCACTTTTAGATACTGATTGTTGCGCTCCAATATCAAAACCTGCTGTTAAGCTTGATTTGTCAGTCACTTTAAATTGTCCGTATAAATTATTGAAATAACGCCATTTTTTGTCAGTATCTGGCTGTTCATTCCCAACATAAGAACTCCAATTTAATGTGGTTTTTGCAGTAGGTTTATAGGTTATTTGTGTACCAAAAGCTGGTGTTTGGTTACCATTAATCTTTTGAATTCGTTGCCATCCGTTTAAATACATTACCGCCAAATACCATTTTTCACTTTTTGAAGTGTAACCAATTTTTACTCCCGCTTCGTAATATGGAGAATTATCAGCCAAGATACTTCTAGTCAAGGTCACACAATCTTTACCTATGGCGCTTTCAAAACCAATATGCGATGGCATAATTCCCGCATCCACCCAAAGATTATGTTTCGACGAAATTTTTATACCCACATTGGCTTCATAAACATTTTTTAATAAATCCTGTTCTGCTGCCAGGTTATACTCGGCATACGTTCCAGCCATTAGGGCAAAATTCCCGCGAATATTATCTTTAGCATAATTTACTTTTACCAATCCTAAATTCAAATTAAATTCATTATGCTTATTATGACTGTAAATAAATCCTGGTCGTACGTGATTGTCTGGTTCTCCAAAATCATAACTGTAATATGTTTCGATATAGCCCGAAAAAGTGAATGGACTTTTTTCTTTCTCTACCTCTTGAGCATAAATTGTCGTAAATCCAAAAGCTATTAAAGCTGTAATTATTATTTTCATTTTTATTTTTTTTATTTGAAGCTAATCCCGCTATCATTCCAAATCTTTTGTTTTTAAAGAAAAAACAAAAGGATTTTCCCTTCTATCGGGGCTAGAAAATTTGTTTTATACGTTATTGGTTTATTTCAATTGATCCAAAGCCACATTTAGCTCTAAAACATTTATAGTTGCTACACCCATTACTGCAGGTGTATTAATTTTGGTTTTTACCAAATCATTTAATTTTTCTTCTGATATTTTTCTTACTGCTGCCACTCGTTTTACCTGAATAAGCGCACCTTCTGGCGAAATATTAGGATCCAAGCCACTACCAGAGGCCGTTACCATATCCGAAGGAATCTCAGATTTTTTTAGATACGGATGCACGATTAAAAAGGTGTCGATTCTTTTTTGCACTAAAGCTAAATAATCAGGATTACTTGGTCCTTTATTACTTCCTGCACTTCCAGCAGCATTATAATCTACTGCTGAGGGGCGACCCCAAAAGTAATTCGATTTATCGAATTTTTGACCAATTTTTTGATAACCTACTACTTTTCCGTTTACGGTAACCGTTTCTCCTTTTCCTTTATTGGGAGCTAATTGTGCTATTCCAAAAACCGCCATTGGGTAAATAATAGCTAGCAACACAACCATAAATAAAGTCAATCTTAATATTGAAAATATATTTTTCATTTTGTTTTATTTTTTTTAAACCTAACAACTTTTGAAACCTGTTAGGTTTGTATTTACATAAATAATGCTACAATCAAATCAATCAATTTAATCCCAATAAAAGGGACTATCAAACCGCCAAGTCCATATATCAATAAGTTTCTCTTTAAAATGGCACTCGCACCAATTGGCTTATAATCAACCCCTTTCAAAGCTAGTGGGATCAATATCGGAATGATAATCGCATTGAAAATTACTGCCGATAATATGGCACTTTCAGGACTGTGTAAACGCATTATGTTTAAACCTTCAAGGGCGGGAATTGCCGTGATGAAAAGGGCGGGAACAATAGCAAAATATTTAGCCACATCATTTGCAATCGAGAATGTAGTAAGCGTTCCTCTTGTCATCAATAGCTGTTTCCCTATTTCAATTATCTCAATTAACTTGGTAGGATCATTATCAAGATCGACCATGTTTCCAGCTTCCTTTGCAGCTTGTGTTCCGCTGTTCATGGCTACACCTACATCGGCTTGTGCCAATGCGGGTGCGTCATTGGTACCGTCACCCATCATGGCTACAAGTTTACCGTTTTGTTGCTCATTCTTGATGTAGTTCATTTTATCTTCCGGTTTGGCCTCGGCAATAAAATCATCAACACCGGCGGCTTCTGCAATAAATTTAGCTGTTAGCGGATTATCTCCGGTTACCATCACCGTTTTTACTCCCATTTTTCGCAAACGTTCAAAACGTTCCTTCATTCCCGTTTTGATAATGTCCTGCAATTCTATAACGCCTTGGACTTGAGCATTTTTAACAACCACCAATGGCGTTCCTCCTTTTGATGAAATAGCAATCACGGCTTGTGCAATATCCTCGGGGAAAACAGTTCCCGCTTTAAGTGCAATATTTTTTGCTGCATCTTGAGCACCTTTTCTAATATCGGTTCCGTCTTTTAAAACAACACCGCTGGTTCTCGTTTCGGCAGTAAACTTGATTAAAGTAGCGCCTTCAATAGATAATTTTTGAGAAACTTCAATTCCTGCCAGTTCCACAATACTTTTACCTTCAGGTGTGTCATCAGCGAGCGAACTCAAAACTGCCGATTTGATAAAATCGTCTTCCGAGATTCCTTTTGCAGGATAAAAACGAGTTGCTTTACGGTTTCCAATAGTTATTGTTCCGGTTTTATCCAAAAGCAATACATCAATATCTCCAGCAGTTTCTACCGCTTTTCCTGATTTGGTAATTACATTGGCACGCAAAGCCCTATCCATTCCTGCAATCCCAATCGCTGATAACAAGCCGCCAATTGTTGTTGGAATCAAACAAACAAAAAGTGAAATAAAAGCTGCAATAGTTATTGGTGCATTAGCATAATCAGCAAACGGTTTCAAGGTCACGCAAACAATCACGAAGATTAACGTAAATGCAGCTAACAGAATTGTCAAAGCAATTTCATTAGGCGTTTTCTGGCGGCTTGCTCCTTCTACCAAAGCAATCATTTTATCCAGAAAACTTTCTCCTGGTTCGTTAGTCACTATGACTTTAATTTTGTCTGATAACACTTTAGTTCCGCCGGTAACTGATGATTTATCGCCCCCAGACTCTCGAATAACAGGTGCGCTCTCCCCGGTAATTGCACTTTCATCGATTGTTGCTAAGCCCTCGATGATTTCACCGTCAGTCGCAATTAAATCTCCCGCTTCACAAATGAAAATATCTCCTTTTTTTAATTCGGATGAACTGATATTTTTGATTTCTCCATTAGCCAAAAATTGTATTGCAGGTGTTTCTTCACGCGTTTTTCTCAAACTGTCTGCTTGTGCTTTTCCTCTTGCCTCAGCAATAGCCTCAGCAAAATTGGCAAACAAAAGAGTTGCTAACAAAATTAGAAATACTATGAAATTATAAGTAAAACTACCTTGATCTTGTGCGCCAAATAAAATCGAAATACACACGGCAAGCATAATAGCAGTTCCGATTTCAACGGTAAACATTACCGGATTCTTGAACATTATTTTCGGGTTAAGCTTTACAAAAGACTGCACTAGCGCCTCTTTTACTTGCTTACTTTCAAATAATGAATTGGATTTATTAGTATTCATTTTTTTATTATTTTAATGTAAAGTACTCTGCTAAAGGTCCAAGTGCCAGTGCCGGAAAGAAAGATAATGCAGCTATGATGGCGATTACGGCAAAAACCATAACTCCAAAAATGGTCGTGTCAGTTTTTAAAGTTCCTGCACTTTCAGGAATGTATTTTTTATTAGCCAATAATCCTGCAATAGCCAATGGTCCAATGATAGGAAGGAAACGACTCAGTAACAAAACAATTCCAGTTGTAATATTCCAAAATGGATTATTGTCTCCCAAGCCTTCAAACCCCGAACCGTTATTAGCGGCGCTTGAAGTATATTCATACAACATTTCTGAAAAACCGTGGTGTCCAGAATTGTTTAACCAACCCGTAGCATTACCGTTAAACCAATGTCCCATTGCAGTATTATTTGCAGCAAAATAAGAAGCTAAAGCCGTTCCTGATAATATTAATAAAGGGTGAAGAATGGCTATGAAAGCAGCAATTTTAACTTCACGCGCTTCAATTTTCTTTCCTAAAAATTCAGGTGTTCGTCCCACCATTAATCCCGAAATAAAGACTGCGAGAATGATAAAAATATAGAAATTCAAAAATCCTACTCCGCAACCACCATAAAAGGCATTGACCATCATAGCCAACAATTGCATGGAACCAGAAACAGGCATAGAGCTATCATGCATACTATTTACTGATCCTGTAGAAATTACTGTCGTAGCAATACTCCAAAATCCAGAAATGGCCGGTCCAAAACGAACTTCTTTACCTTCCATGGCTCCTGTTGTTTGAGAAATTCCCATTTTTTCGATAGCTGGATTTCCATTGAGTTCACTGATAACAGTGGGAATTACTAATAATAAAAAACCAATTGTCATTACTCCAAAAACTACGTACGACAGCCTTCTTTTCTTTAGATAAAAACCCATAGCAAAAATCATTGCAAACGGAATGATCAATTGTGCCCATAATTCAACCGCATTCGTAAAGTAAGTCGGGTTCTCTAATGGATGTGCCGAATTGGCTCCAAAAAATCCGCCACCGTTGGTTCCGATATGTTTGATACCAATAAAAGCAGCAGCTGGCCCACGGGAAACTTCAACTGTATCTCCTTGTAAAGTGGTAATTGTATCTTTTCCTTCAAAAGTCATTGGTGTTCCGCTGAATAATAAAACGATAGCAACAACTGCAGAAAGTGGCAATAAAATACGAGTACAACTTTTGATAAAATAATTGTAAAAATTACCCAATTTATCTGTGGTTCTTTCTTTCATTGCAGTAAAAACCATAGCTGCTGCTGCCATTCCCACAGCTGCAGATACAAATTGCAAGAACATTAAAAATAGTTGTGACAAATAAGAAACACCGCTTTCGCCTGAATAATGCTGTAAATTGCAATTCACAACAAACGAAATGGCGGTATTAAAGGCCAAATCGGGTGACATATTTGGATTATTGTCAGGATTTAAAAATAATGATCCCTGAAATAATAAAATAAAAAAACAAAGAAAAAACCAAACCATATTTACACTCAAAAGTGCTTTTAAGTGTTGTTTCCAGTTCATTTCTTCAGTGGAATTAATACCACTACTTTTGAAAATAATTTTTTCAATTGGATTGAAAATCGGGTCAAGAAATGTTTTATCTCCCGTAAAAACTTTAGCAATATATTTTCCAATAGGAATAGCTAAAAGAATCGATAGAATAAAAACACTAATGACTCCAAATAATTCTGTGTTCATAATTTAATTTTAGATTAATGATTTAGAATTTTTCAGGTTTGATTAATACGTAAACCAAATAGCCGAAAACTGCAAGGGCGACAATAAATAGTGCTATCATGATTTAAATTTTTTCAAAAAATTCGACGGATTTAAAACAAATTACAAAGAGCAAAACAGCTAATGCAAGTAAAAGAATAGTGATTAACATAGATTTTAGATTATTAAAATTTTGTACAATAGATTTGCCTCACTATACTCCAGAAGTATAGATTTGTTCGATGTATTCTGCTTTTAACGATTTTGGAAAAAGATTCGAGATACTGCAATGATGAAATTCCATGAAAGAAGAAACTGAAAAAACATAAACATTTGAAATTGCAATCCTGGTTTCGTTGCTTCCTGTTTCTAATAATTGTTCCGCTATTGCCAAACATTTTTTTGCCCGATAAATATTTCCAGTAATGATTGCATTTTTTGTGATTTCGGCGAAGCGTTCTGCTTGTCTGTAAATCGTGCTGACTTGATTTCTCATAAGAATGATTTTTTTGTTCTTCATCGCTTATGCCAAAATGCATTCCAAAAAAAAAGATTTTACATAAAACCCCTTAAATAAGCATTTTACCCGATTTACTTAAAAAAAAGGCACAAAAAAAGCCTATCAAAATGATAGGCTTTTCTCAGAACAATAGGCTTTGTTATTGAATATTATATTCGTCTAATTTTCTATAAAGCGTTGCAACGCCTATTTCTAATAAACGTGCAGTTTCAGCTTTATTCCCTTTGGTGTAATTTAATACTTTTTGAATGTGTAATTTTTCTATACTTTGCATCGAAAAAGCGGATAGTGTTTTGTTAGTTGTATCGCTTTGATGTTGCATCTCATAAGGTAGAACATCTAATGATAAAATCTCGACATCAGCCAAAATTACGGAACGTTCAACAACATTTTTCAGCTCCCGAACATTTCCAGGCCAATGATAGGTTTCCATTTTATGTAAAAAATCACCATCAATAGAAACTATTTTCTTATTTACTTTCTCGGAAAATTGCTTCACAAAATAGTGCGTCAATGGAGCAATGTCTTTTATTCGTTCTCGTAATGGTGGAATTGTGATCTCAAAAATATTCAATCTAAAATACAAATCCGAACGAAACCGATGCGCTTCACTTTCGGTTTTTAAATTGCGATTGGTTGCGGCTATTAGTCTGAAATTTGATTTTCTGGGGGTTGTGTCTCCTAATTGTATGTATTCGCTAGTTTCTAAAACTCGTAACAATTTGGCTTGTAATTCTAAAGGCATTTCGCCAATTTCATCGAGAAATAAAGTACCGCCATTCGCCTCTTCGATAAATCCTTTCTTGTCTTTGATTGCTCCTGTAAAAGCTCCTTGCTTGTGTCCAAACAATTCGCTCTCGAGAATTTCCTTACTAAAAGTACTGCAATTTAAAGCTACAAATGATTTCCCAACTCGGTTACTATTTTCGTGAATGGCTTGTGCAAAAACTTCTTTTCCGGTTCCTGTTTCTCCTGTTAAAAGTACAGTAGAATCTGTTTTGGATACTCTTTTAGCCAAATCAATTACCTGTTCCAATCCCTTTGATTTACCAATGATACTAACAAAAGAATATTTATCAGAAATTCGTTTTTCGAGCTGTTGGACTTTCTTAATAAGTTGGACTTTCTCTAGTGCTTTGTACAGCAGAGGAATAATTTTATCGTTATCATCTCCTTTCACTATATAGTCAAAAGCACCATTTTTCATGGCTTGAACACCATCAGCAATTTTCCCGAAGGCAGTCAATAAAATAACCTCTGTAATTGGAAAACTTGTTTTTATTTTTTGAACAAAATCAACACCATTGCCATCAGGAAGTTTCACATCGCAAAGGATAACATCGATAGCATTTTGTTCTAATTTTTTAAATCCAGATTTTAAATCAGGAGCTTCTATAACTTCAAAGCCTTCTGATTTTACGATTCGGGCAAGCAGACTACGCAGTTTTTCCTCGTCATCGATAATGAGTATTTTTTTCAAAATAGAATTTCTATAAATTTAAATACAAAGCTAACTTTTTAAATGCTGAGAAATAAAAAATAATTTAATTTTACTTTCTTCGGGTATCGATAAGATGAACGATTTTCCAACTGTTATCTTTTTTAAAAAGCGTAAAAGCATTCACACCTTTATGACTTAATTTGCCATTTAGATAAAACTCATAAGGCGTCCAAGCGTGCGCCATACTTCCGTCGACTTGTATATAATAATTTAATATTTTTTCCTGAAAATCGACCTCTTTTGGAATAGAAGCAATCGATTTAAAAAAAACTTTAGGGTCTTCATTAGATAACTTCACTCCTTTTGCATTCTCGCTTATGGATTGTAAAATCATAGTTTCGTCACATAAAAACTTTAATTTCAAAGTGTCTTTGGCGTGAAAAGCCTCAAAAAAAGTCTCTATCACTTTTTGAATTTCATGATTTTGAGCCTGCAAACTTGCCGACAGAATCAAGGCAAACACTATTAAAGCTTTACGCATAACTATTTTATTTAATTAATTTGACCACCAAAGAAACATTACTATACATTTTTGAGTTAAAAATATACATTTTATTACCTTTACCATCTTAAAAAAACAAATATGTCAGTCGCTAAAAAAGATTACAAAAGGATTACTACAAAATCATTGATTGAAATGAAAGCCAATGGTGAAAAAATATCCATGCTTACCGCTTATGACTTTACGATGGCAAAGATAGTTGATACGGCAGGAATTGATGTGATTTTAGTAGGCGACTCGGCATCAAACGTAATGGCTGGTCACGAGACTACCCTACCTATAACTTTAGACCAGATGATTTATCATGCATCGTCTGTGGTACGGGCAATCGAAAGAGCATTGGTTGTAGTAGATTTACCTTTTGGGAGTTATCAATCTGACCCTAAAGAAGCATTACGATCTTCGATTAGAATCATGAAAGAAAGTGGCGGTCACGCTGTAAAACTAGAGGGTGGAAAAGAAATTAAAGAGTCAATCAAGAAAATATTGAATGCGGGAATTCCAGTTATGGGACATTTGGGTTTAACCCCACAATCAATCTATAAATTTGGAACCTATACTGTTAGAGCCAAAGAGGACGAAGAAGCGGATAAACTTATTGAAGATGCTAAATTATTAGAACGTTTGGGTTGTTTCGCATTAGTATTAGAAAAAATTCCTGCGCATTTAGCTGAAAAAGTGGCGCAAAGTATTGCAATTCCTGTAATTGGTATTGGAGCTGGTGGTGGTGTAGATGGTCAGGTTTTGGTAATTCATGATATGCTAGGCATGAATAATGAATTTAGTCCACGATTCTTAAGAAGGTATATGGATTTATACGACGGAATGACAAAAGCCATTGGTCAGTACGTTGCAGATGTAAAATCAAGTGATTTTCCGAATAGTAGTGAGCAATATTAAGGGCCTAAACCCAAAGGAAGATTAAAAAATGAAAATACTATCCAATAAAAACAACCTGCAAATTCTGTACGAAGACAACCACCTAATTGTCGTAAATAAACGAGTTGGCGATATTGTACAAGGCGATAAAACAGGTGACAAACCATTGTCTGATGTGGTCAAAGAATATATTAAAGACAAGTATAACAAACCGGGTGAAGTATTTCTTGGTGTAGTACATCGTTTAGATCGTCCCACAACCGGAATAGTGGTTTTTGCTAGAACCAGTAAAGCATTGACGAGAATGAATGAATTGTTTAGCAATCGTGAAACTCAAAAAACGTATTGGTGCGTGGTTAAAAACAAACCAGAAAATCTTGAGGATAAATTAGTTCATTACTTAAAAAGAAACGAAAAAAACAATACTTCAAAAGCACATTTAAAAGAAGTTTCTGATAGTAAACTAGCTAGTTTAGATTATAAAATTATCAAAGAGCTTAACAATTATTTTGCGCTTGAAATCAATCTTCATACGGGCAGACACCATCAAATTCGCGCACAGCTTTCGGCTATTGGTTCACCCATAAAAGGTGATTTGAAATATGGTTTTGATCGAAGTAATCCAGATGGAGGCATTCATTTACATGCTCGAAAATTAGTCTTTACTCATCCTGTTACCAAAGAAAACATGGAAATCTTGGCGCCAACTCCTGATGATGTAATTTGGAATGCAATTTAGAAAACTCATTTCATATAAATATCTCGTCACAGCCTTTCAATAAAAAAAACCTAACTAGAATGGTCAACAACGATTTTCCAACCTTCTTTAAATTTTTCGAATAGTAAAGTAAAAAATCCTTTTTGTTCTCCTTTTTCCATTTGCAAATTCCAACCTCCTAAAACAAAGGCATGTTTGTTATCAATCATTTTAACTTGTTTGATATCAAAAGTTAGAGTACCCATAGAGGCTTTATCAGGATAAACTTGCTGATAAATCTCTAAGTTTTTTTGCCAGCCGTAAAATGGTCCTGTTTTTCCAACAAATACTAAAG
>JAYVGE010000004.1:0-2262 GCA_043772515.1 Flavobacterium sp.
ATAATACAACCCAATCCCTCCTCTATCGAAAAGAGAAAACCTGAGGTGAGGAGAAAAAAGTCAGACTATATTGTAATTGCGTTTGGTATAACTAAGACAAGCCTTGACAATTGAACGCGGATGACACGGATTGGCTAAAGCCAAAACTCAGAAAAAAAAAGATTTTAGAAAAGAGTTAGATAAAATTCTATTTAAAAATACAATTACACAAATATCTTTGGTGTCAATAAATTTGTGCAATTAAAAAGGTCTCTTTCGTTTAAATTAGTGCAATTCGTGTTTGCTTTTTTTTTAAAATAATTATAAAACCCACACAATTCGGGGTAGAACCCAACAACTAGATGTCGAATTATAGCTTTATTAAGATCCGATTACATCCCAAACACACTCCCCTAAAATCTTTTTCAGGAATTATTAGCTCCAATATCTACCAAAAAAAACAATCTATTACTTCAAAACACCTACAATAAATTGAAACAAATTATCCAGATCTTCGGCAATCAAATTACACAAGTACTATTCTTTTCCATTCCTAATTTCTTAATTTTATTTTCAAACTCCACGCAATCCTCCCTAAGTAAATATTACAAAATAAACCCTGCAACTGAAAAAAACCAAAATAACATCGTATTTTTGGACGGTTTATTTCAAAACCTTTACTAAAGCTATTTAATATTGAAAATCGCTTTAACCATCGCATCTTCTTTTAGTACCACTTTGTAATAGTCGCTTTCGCCATACACTTGTCGGGCAAATTCGGCATTGAGATATCGTTTTACAAGCGCTTTACTTTTGTCTAATTTTAAGTCTAGTCCATTCTTATTGAGATACTTAGAAAAAGAATTAAAATAGCTATCGGTTGTATTCATTTTGACCATAAAAGCATCGAAATTGGCTTCCTGAAATGCTTTTCTATTTTTGTCTAATTGCTCAAAAACGTAATGACCGACAATACCAGATTGCAAAAGATACGCTGTACCTTCGTTGCCGTGCTCGACTTCTAGTGGGACAAAAACATCGGGAACAATCCCTCCACCTCCGTAAACAATTTTTCCTTTTTTGGTTTTAAATCGCAAGGCATCGGCTACTTTTATACTGTCTTTATGATACAATTCGCCAGTCACGAGACGGGTATCCGATTCTTTAAAATAGGCGGTATTTCCTTCGGCATAAGGCTTTTGGATCGAACGTCCCGTAGGGGTATAATACCTGGCGATGGTCAGCCTTACAGCAGAACCATCTTCAAAATCCATTTCTCGCTGCACCAATCCTTTGCCAAAGGAACGTCGTCCGACTATCGTTCCGCGATCATTATCCTGAATGGCTCCTGCCAATATTTCGCTTGCTGAGGCGCTGTTTTCATTAATCAAAACATACACCTTTCCGTTTTCGAAGCTTCCTTTTTCGGTAGCATACGTATTTTCGACAGCTCCTTTTCTACTCTTAGTAAAAACGATTAATTGCTTGTTTTTGAGCAGTTCATCGGCAATCGCAACGGCTTGCTCCATGTACCCTCCACCATTGTCACGCAGATCAATAACGAGTGCTTTTGCCCCTTGCTGTTGGAGTCTCGCTAAACCAGCCTGAAACTCTTTGTAAGTTGTTTCTGCAAACCGATTAATTTTGATGTATCCTGTAGTTGCATTGAGCAGTAGTGTCGCATCGACACTCTTGAGAGCAATGACATCTCGTTTTACATTTATTTTTATGTTTTTTAGAATTCCTTTTCTGTAAACCGTAAGTTGTATTTGCGAACCTTTTTCGCCTTTTAATTTAGAGAACAAACTATCATTGGATAATTTTCTTCCAAAAAGTTTAGTTTTGTCTGCATACAAAATACGGTCTCCCGATTGTACCCCAGCTTTTGCAGAAGGTCCATTTTCGACAGGCTTGATAATCGCTACTGTATCTTTGTACATGTAAAAATTAACCCCTATTCCCACAAAATCTCCTTTCATGCTTTCGGCAACTTCCGCTTGCTCGCTTGGCGGAATATAAACAGAATGGGGATCTAATTTTGCCAGAATAGTATCGACCGTAAGACTCACTATAGAATCGGTATTGACCTTGTCTACATACTCATTATCTATAAAATCGATTAGCTTATTGAGCTTAGTCTTCGAATCGTTTTTGGCAAAAAAATCGGCTGAAGCTCCATCATTAGAAAAACTCCCAATAACAACTCCTACGGCAAGAGCTGCTCCAATAAGTATCGGTAGATAAATCTTGTTGCCCTTCATTTTATTGTTCGAAATTAGTAAT
>JAYVGE010000005.1:0-5397 GCA_043772515.1 Flavobacterium sp.
TGATTTTGCAACGGTACTTTAATCTATCTGACGACCAAGTAGAATTTCAAATCTGCTAAAGGATAAGTTTTATGTTTTTTTTGACTCATAGTTTCTGACGACATTCTAGATAGCAAAACAGTATGGAATTTTAGAGAAAAATTAATCGACTTGAATTTAGTCGATGATTTATTAGGGTTGTTTATCAAAGAATTAGAATCTTTAGGCTTGATTTTGAACGAGGGTAAAATAAGCGATCCAGCTTTATAGAAGTTCCAAAATAGCGTAATTTTAGAGAGGAAAAAAAGCTGATAAAATGGCGATACACCAGCATCGTTTGATGATAAGCTCAACAAAAAAGAGCAGAAAGACTAGATACTAGATGGACTAAAAAGAATGATATAAGCTACTATGTTTATAAAAATCACGTGAAAGTAGATGCTAAAAGTAAATTAATTGTAAAATATGAGGCAACAGATGCTTATGTGTTTGACTATCATGCGCTTGATAATTTATTAAATGAGAAGGATGCAGATGAAGATTTCAATGGAGATTCTGCTTATAGCGGTAAAAAGCAACAAGATATAATATCTCAAAAAGAGATGACTGATAAAACGTGTAAGAAGGGCTATAAAATAATCTGTTAACCGAACAAGAAAGTGCAACCAATAGAGAAAAATAAAGGATTCGCTCAAGGGTTGAACACATTTTTGGTTTCTTAGAAGGAAGCATGAACAGAATGAATTTAAATACCATTGGAATAAAAAAAATGGATGGACTCATAGGCTTGATGGACTTAACCTATAACATATTCATAAAAATTGAGCTGCAAATGGCATAATGGGGGAACATACTATTTTTTGGAAATTAAAATTAATCTATGATCTTTAATTGCAGTGTTTTATACGGTATTTGAAAATTAGATGAAATGAAATAGTACAATCTGAAAAATAAAAAAAATAGTAGAAAAGCTTAATCAGTGAAATATTGAGTTTTTAGAGATGCCCAAAAATACACTTAACTACTATTCTGAAGAGAATTTTTGGTTTTTCAGCAGACCCTACTTAAATGCGATAAAGACTAAAAACAAAGATATAGAGTTAGAAAAATATTTTGAAGTTTTATTCTCAAATAGCGTATTTTTACAACAATAGGGATAATTGGTTGATTTGTTTTTAGGTAAAAATGGGAAGCATTGAAAATCTTTTAAATCCGTAGCAAAAAATAGGGTTTGGGATTCGTAACGGATAGTCATCCATTTTAATATATAAAAGAACATAAGTTTCTATAAATCGAACTAATATTGTTCGAAAATACTAGTTCAAATACCTTTAGGTACCTTGCTCTATGGTTGATAAAATCGGATATAATTTCTTTTGATAACAAAACTATTTTTAAAACGGTGCAGATGAGATCGAAACACTTAACGTTATTCTTGATTCTCCTTTTTTTGGTTACTAAATCATTAGCGCAACAAAAAAACTATGTTATTCATACTGTTGCGTTTTACAATTTCGAAAATCTTTTCGATACCATAAACGACCCCATTACCAATGACGAGGAGTGGACTCCAAAAGGAGAGCAGCATTGGACATCTAAGAAATACCATCAAAAACTCGAAAATCTTGCTCGCGTTTTAGCAGAAATTGGTGCTACAGAAAACATCGATTCTCCAACCTTTATTGGAGGTTGTGAAATAGAAAACAGAAGTGTATTGGAAGACTTAGTGCAGCAACCCAAACTTATAAATAAAAATTACGGGATCATTCATTTTGATTCCCCAGATAAAAGAGGTATTGATGTGGCATTGTTATATCGAAAAAAACATTTTCAACCTACAACTTATAGCAACATTCCATTGTATGTGTATCGAACAAAAACAAAGGTAACAGCGACCGAACCCGATGAAAAAACAGACGACGAATTGCAAATTAGTGCCAAAACCAATCGAATTTATACCCGAGACCAACTTTTGGTTACTGGTTTTTTGGATGGAGAAGAGATCAATATTATAGTCAATCATTGGCCTTCGCGATCGGGTGGAGAAAAGAAAACGAGTCCGTTTCGAGAAGCAGCGGCAGCATTAAATAGAAAAATAATCGATTCCTTGCAAAGAGTAAACCCAAAGGCAAAAATCATTACGCTTGGTGATTTGAATGATGGTACCTATAATAAAAGTGTAAAATTGGTGCTTGGCGCAAAAGCCAAAAAAACGGAAGTTCTGCCGCTCGGAATATACAATCCCTTTGAGGAAATGGCAAAAAGGGGCATGGGAACTATTGCTTTTCGGGATGCTTGGGATGTTTTTGATCAAATAATGGTCTCCGAAACTTTACTAAAAAGCGATTATTCTTCCTTTTGCTATTGGAAAGCAGGTATTTATAACAAATCCTTTTTAATACAACCAAAAGGACAATACAAAGGGTATCCTTTGCGACATTCGCAAACCGAAATAGGATTTAGTGACCATTTTCCAGTTTATATTTATTTGATTAAAGAAAGGAAATGAGTTTTTAGTACCTTAGTCCCATAGAAATTTAGCTCCTCAGAAAAAATGGCAATTGCAAAACCTTTCAATCTTAATAAATGGATAGACGAAAACCGTCATCTGCTTAAACCACCCGTTGGTAATAAAAATTTGTATACCGAATCTGGCGATTATATTGTCATGATTGTAGCGGGACCCAATGCTCGAAAAGACTATCATTACAACGAAACCGAAGAGTTGTTCTATCAACTTGAGGGTACTATAAAAGTGATTATTCAAGAAGATGGAAAACGAAAAGAGATGCAACTTCACCCAGGAGATATGTACCTGCATCCTGCCAAAATCCCCCATTCCCCCGTTCGTTCCGAGGGATCTATAGGTTTAGTTATCGAAAGAAAACGTGCTGGGAAAGAGTATAAAGATGGTTTACTTTGGCATTGTGACAATTGCAATCACAAGTTGCACGAGGTTTACTTTGAATTGCACGATATAGAAAAAGATTTTCTACCCCATTTTAAATATTTTTACAACTCACAGAAACTAAGAACTTGTGACAATTGCGGAAGCATTATGGAAACAGATCCAAGATTTGTTGTTCAGAAATAAATGTGAGTTTTAGGTTTAAAAGCTATACTTTTGCCAAAAAATAAATTATCCACATGGACGATTATTCGAGGACGAAGATAGATAAACAAGGAATAGCGGTTATGTAAAACGATGCGCTATTCTAGAAAACAGCGTATTGCATATGATTACTTTCTACAAAAACAACAACGGATTATTTCTAACCGAAGACCGTGAAGACAACAACTGGATAAACGTAGTTTGTCCGACAGAAGGAGAAACTCAATTTTTACTTCAAGAATTGCAGATTCCAGAAGCTTTTTATAACGACATCGAAGACATCGACGAGCGACCACGAATCGAAACAGAGAATGGTTGGAGTTTGATTATCATTAGAATCCCCTTCAAAAGCAATGATAAAAAACTGCCTTTCAATACCGCACCTTTGGGATTGATTTTTAAAGAAGATGCCTTTGTTTCTCTTTGTTTTCATCAAACCGATATCCTTTCCGATTTTGTTTTATACACCCAACGCAAGAAGATTTCGGTAAATAATCATTATGATTTAGTGTTAAAATTACTCTTGTCATCTAGTGTTTGGTTTCAAAAATATTTAAAACAAATTAATCAGCGTATCAAATTAGCCGAGGATAACTTAGAAAAATCCATAAAAAACGAGGAACTACAAGCACTGCTTCAAATAGAAAAATGTTTGGTTTTTTTTATTACGTCCTTAAAAGGGAACGATATTTTATTTCATAGAATTAAAAACCTAAAAAGCCAGAGAGATACTTTTGATCTTGATTTGCTAGAAGATGTAGAAATCGAATTGCGTCAGGCAGAAGAAACAACCAATGTTTACAGTAACATTTTGACCGGAATGATGGATGCCTACGCCTCGGTAATATCGAATAATCTTAATATTATAATGAAAAGGCTTACCTCGATTTCTATTATTTTGATGATCCCAACTTTGGTAGCCAGTTTGTACGGAATGAATGTTCCCAATGATTTACAGCAAAACAGCAATGGTTTTTTTATTATTCTGTTGGTATCTTTAGGTATTTCGATCGTTGGCGTTTTCTTGTTCAAAAAGAAGAATTTGTTTTAATTTTCATTTAAAAAATAGCATTGCAGACAGACAGAAAAAACGTAACTTGGTTTGAGCTTTGGTCTCAATTACAATTTTAAGAAGCAACAATGACTAATAACCATTCTGAAAAATCATTTGAATCCTTTGCTTGGATTGATATAAAAAATCCAAGCAAAGCACAGTTAGAAACAATTACAGAAAAATTTAATCTTGAAATTTTTCCAATTAAAGATTCGATCGAACCGGGGCATTTGCCAAAAATAGAAAAAATAAAAGACTTTAGTTTTGTTATTTTAAGAGCGTATACGGCCAATGAAAATGACAATATTTCTACTGTTGAAGAATTATCGAACAAAGTTGCTTTTTTTTATAATGAGAAGCAACTCATAACGATTCACAGAACTTCATTCCCTTTTTTAGAGACTATCCTCTTGTCGGATTTAAAATACCATTCGGTTTACGAGTTGTTGATTGACCTTTTTAAACAGATAATCTCAACTTATAGTGCCCCTTCTCAGTGGCAAACCGATCAAATCGACCAAGTCGAAAACACCCTGTTTTTGAAGAAAAACAATACAATATCGCTCGAAGATTTGTATTTTCAAAAAGCAGAAGCCAGAATTAGTAAAAAAATATTGGTGCTCACGCAAAATGTTATCCATCAAATTAAAGTGCCTAATGAGAATTTATCGGCTCTCGAAGATGTCAAAGACAATCTCATTAAGTTGATTTTGGAGTACGAAGAAACGATGGAAAATGCCAATAATTTAATGCATACTTTTTTGTCTGTAGCAGCGCAAAAAAACAATGATGTGGTAAAATTACTAACTGTTTTTTCTGCTTTCTTTTTGCCACTTACCTTTATTGCTGGAGTTTACGGAATGAATTTCGATTTTATGCCCGAATTGAAATGGAAATTCGGATACCTATACACCATTGTATTTATGTTAATAGTGAGTGTTTTTATCTATATATGGTTTAAAAAGAAAAACATTGTTTAACTAAGGACAATAAAATTT
Organism: Flavobacterium sp.; assembly: GCA_043772515.1. Taxonomy (GTDB): domain Bacteria; phylum Bacteroidota; class Bacteroidia; order Flavobacteriales; family Flavobacteriaceae; genus Flavobacterium. The sequence goes on from JAYVGE010000005.1 coordinate 5,144, forward strand.
CAATTGTTAGAATAATTCAAATATCTTTACAAAAAAATATAACAAATTTTAATAAAAAAGTTACAATGATAACAATAGCAGATCAATTCGGAATGAAAGAGGCATTGGCGCAATTGGGTGTAAAGGCCATAAACGAAGGAACTTCAACAGGAATAAACCATTTTTCATCAGGAGAAATCCTTGAAAGTCATTCTCCAGTTGACGGAAAATTAATCGCATCGGTAAAAATGTCAACCACTGCCGATTACGAAAAA
>JAYVGE010000006.1:0-5379 GCA_043772515.1 Flavobacterium sp.
ATTTTGACCTATAATTTATATTATGTAAAATAGAACATTTAATACCTAAGATCTAATTAACTTAACCTATGCACAAAAAAATATTTGGAGATATCAAAACAAAAAAAAGAAACATTTCTCCTGCTTATCATTTCGTTCTAATTGTTTAATTTGTTATTTTTACAAACGGGACTTAAAATTATTTATCATTTTATGAATACAATTGCTGAACACATTGCAGATTTTTTAAAAGAATATCCACCATTTGATAACTTGACTTTTCAAGAATTATCCCTAATTGCTGTGAGTGTTCGTGTCGTAAATTTGGAAAAACATAAATCATTGTTTCAAATTAATGACGTACTTCATGATAGTTTTTATGTGGTTGCTTCAGGAGTAGTCAATTTATCTGTTATAGCAGATGCTGAAGAAACGTTGCTAAATAAATGTCATGAAGGTGATATTTTTGGATTACGTCCCTTTTTTGCAAAAAACAATTACATGATGACTGCTAAGGCTCGTGAAGAAAGTATTGTTTATGCTATACCAATTGCGACCTTTCGCCCTTTTGTTGCAAATAATCCAGATGTTTTAAATTTTTTATTAGAAAGTTTTGCTACCAATAGTCGCAATTCTATTGATAAAGAAAATCTACGAGGAAAACTTATTTCAGACAATGTCTATTATACCGATCAGCAATCTGAAATGCAATATTTTCAATCTTTGGCATACAACAAGTCACCTGTTATTGCCGAAACCGATTTAATAGTACAACAAGCTGCATTGTTAATGGCAGATGCAATTGTCAATAGTGTTATTATATGCCAAAATGATTTTCCAATTGGCATTGTAACCGCCTCTGATATGTCTTCGAAAATCGCAACAGGTCGTTTTCCTATAACTGCTAGATTAGATGAGATTATGTCTTCTCCTGTGGTAACTGTAATCGAAAATGTCTCTTTGGCAGAAGCACAATTATTGATGTTAAAACACAATGTAACGCATTTGTGTGTTACCCTAGATGGAACTAATAAATCTGCTGTAAAAGGAATAATTTCCGAACATGATTTGATTGTAGCTCAAGCTGCTAATCCAGGAGTATTATTAAAAGAAATCAAGCGCTCACAAACACCCAAAGATCTAAAACAAATAAGAGAAAGATTAACGGATCTGATTCAGAATTCTATTCAAAAAAACATTCCGATTACACACGTCAATAATATAGCAAGCGAAATTAACTCTGCCATTATAAAGCGATCTGTAGAATTATCAATTTTAGATCAAGGCTCCCCTCCTGCTCGTTTTGCATGGCTCAGTATAGGTAGTCAAGGCAGAAAAGAACAATTATTATTAACAGATCAAGACAGTATATTAATATTTGAAGATGTAACTCCAGATAAATACAGAGATGTAAAGGATTATTTTGTCAAATTAGGAAAAAGAACTACTGCTACATTAGAAAAAGTTGGTTTTGAACTTTGCAAGAACGGTCACATGGGAAGCAATATTCTTTGGTGTAAATCATTGACAGACTGGACAAAACAATACAATAGCTGGATGAATACTCCTGGTGAAAATAGTGGTGATTTGAGTAGTATTTTCTTTGATTATGAAATTATTTTTGGCGAAAAAAAGATAGCAGAAGCAATTGAAAATGTTGTTTTCAAAAACCTTCAGAACAATGCTTTATTCTTTGATTTCTTAGGAAATGACACCTTAAAAAATGCAACATCACTAAGTTTTTTCAAGAAGTTTATCACAGAAGAAGATGGACCAAATAAAGATAAATTTGATATAAAAAACCGAGGTTTAATGCCTCTTGTAGACGGAGCCCGATTGTTTACATTAAGTTACAATATACGTGGAATTAATAATACCTACCTGCGGTTTAAACAATTGGCGATTATAGATTCTAAAAATGCAGAAATTTATCTAAATTGTGCCGATGCTTTTTTAGTGTTATACAAATTTAGAACAATTGAAGGACTAAAAGAAGATTCTTCTGGGCAATACATCAGCATCAATGAATTGTCAAAGAATGATAAAGAAAAATTAAAAAATGCTCTAGCTCCTATGAAAGAGTTAGAAGAATTGATAAAAAGTAAATTTCAACTCACCCATTTTTCATAAATTATGTTAGACTGGCTCAAAAATATTAATAAAGAATATCCCGAATTTTGGAAAACTTACCTTTCGAAGTTTGATAATAAATCGAATCGTTTTATTATCCTATCCTTAGAAACATCTGGAATGAATCCCCAAAATGATGTTATTTTATCGATAGGCTCTTTTGCCGTAATTGATAATTGCATTGTCATTGGAGATAATTTTGAAACGGTTTTACAGCAATATAAATTTTTTCATGATAATAAACTATCAAACGAGTTTATTGTAGAAAGTAAAATGGCCAAATTAGGAGAACCAGATGCTATAAAATCGTTAATTGATTTTATAGGAAATGCCGTTTTGGTCGGACACCATATTCATTTTGATGTTGAAATGATTAATGCTGCCTTAGAAAGATTGGATTGTGGGCGGTTAAAAAATGAAGCTTTAGATATCGATGTAATGTACCGTAAGCTTCACGACATAAATGATAAAGAATACTCTCTTGACGAATTGTCTGAAACGTTCAAGATACCGAAAAGTAATCGAAATTCTTCTTCAGAAGATGCTTATAGAATCGCCTTACTTTTCTTAAAATTAAAATCAAGATTGGGAATAAAATAATGAAGTACTACTATTTTATTTTTATTTTGAAAAAGAAAGGAAAAAGAATGTTTTATTACGGTAAATTCTAGGCATAAATGGTACTAATAAAGGTTTTGAAATAAAGCGTGCAAAATTTGACGAAGTTATTTTAAAACCTTTACTAGGCAGAATATAATTAATTATTTTATTGTTATTGCTTCCCAAAATCGTCCGTGGTGACTAATCGAAACAGGCTTTTCTTCGTGGGTTTGTGCATCAATTATAAAAGGAATTCCGTTTTTTTTACTAATTTTTTCATTTGGATTTAAAGCAATTATAGCTTTGAAATATTCTTTTTTTGACACTGCAACCGAGTGTATACAATCTTCTGAAATTATAGTTTTTGTAAAATATTTTTTTTCATCAATAAAAACCATACCCCAAGTCTCATTTTCGTAAAAACAAGTTAGTCGCAAAGGAAAGTAGCCTCGAATTCCTGTTTCTCGATTGTAAATTTTATACGCTGCTTCCTTCCTACTCCACAAATTCCAAACCATAGCATCTGGTATTACTGCATTTGCAATTAGCAATTGTTCGTTTGGAGCAAATATTTTATCCAAATAGCCTTTGCGTTTCCAATCGCTTTCTTTTCGAGCGAGAACCAAATCGACAATGTCATTTCCAATCACTTTTCGGTCAATTTTGTTTCGATACTATCGATAGTTGCTTTTACATTTACCATACGTTCCATCGATTCATTATCGATTACAATATTAAATTTCTCTTCGATATCTAAAATCACATCTACCAAATTGGCTGAATTTATTTTTAAATCAGTAATAAAATCGGTATCTTCTGTAAACGCATCAAAAGCTTCTTGATTTTGTATATATGGTTTTACGATACTTTTTAGTTCTTCTATTATTTCTAGTTTGTTCATAATGTTATTTATTTTAAGACCTCAATTGCTGTTACTATACAGCATTTAAGGTATATATTTTTTAAAAACCACACATCCGTTTACATCTCCAAAACCAAAACTGGCTTTGACTAGGATATTCAATTCTTTCTCGATAAGCAGTTTCGGAATTCTAGACTCGTCAATAACTGCTGTAATTTCTGGATGCAAATCTTCGCAATTTATATTCGGAAAAATAAATCCATGATGTAATTGCAATACCGAAGCCACACTTTCGATACTTCCTGCAGCCGACAAACAATGACCAATCATTGATTTTAAAGAATTAATATACGGAAAATTAGTACCACTTCTACCCAAAGCTTTACTCCAATTTTGAATTTCTAAACTATCTTTTGTCGTCGCTGTGAGATGACCATTAATTACATCAATTTCATTCGCTAAGATTCCTGCATTTGCAAGAGCATTTTTGATGCAATTTTGTACCGCAACAGGATTTGGGGCAGTCATAGTACCTAATCCTCTTTGTCCTCCCGAATTTACGTTTCCTCCCAAAACTTCGGCATAAATTGTTACTCCTCGAGCCAATGCTGTTTCTAGTTCCTCCAAGACCAAAGCTCCTGCCCCACTTCCTGGCACAAAACCAGAAGCTGTAGCAGACATTGACCTTGAACCTTTTTTGGGTGTTGCGTTATGTTTGAAAGTACAGACTTTCATAGCGTCAAAACCACCCCAAATATAAGGGCCAGAATCACTCGTGCTTCCTGCTACAATACGTTTTGCTTGTCCCGATTTTATTCTTTCAAAAGCCATCAAAATACTTTCTGTTCCTGTAGTGCAAGCCGAAGAGTTTGTTGTTACTTGATTTCCTAGTCCTAATTTTCCTCCCAAATAAGCACTTACTCCGCTGTTCATTGTTTGAGCAACGGCCGTACTGCCTAATTTTCGGGTTTGTAAATCGTCTATTTTATAAATGCTTTCACGAAATTTATCAATTCCTGATGTTCCTGTACCAAAAATAGTTCCACTATGCCAATCAGGTTCTTCCTTTATTTCCAAAGCCAAACCTGCGTCTTTCCAAGCATCCATTCCAGCAATTACTCCATATAAAATTCCAGTCGAATTGAAATTTTTTAACTCTAATTCAGAAAAATAGTGTAATGCCAATTCAGTAGTAATTTCAGGTTTTCCAGCAATTTGACAAGAGAATTGTAATCGTTCTAATTCGGCATCATGCTTTATACCAGAGATTCCGTTTTTGATTGCAAAAGTAAAAGCATCAACCCCTACTCCATTTGGTGCAACAACTCCTAAACCTGTTATAACGACTCTTTTATTCATTTATTTAGAAATTATCATTCCAGAAATAGTTCCCATACAAACTTCTTCTCCATTTTTATTTTTCATACTCACTTTACATTTTAATTTTCCAAATCTAAAATATATTTTTTTTGCACTAACAACAACTTTTTCGTTTGGAAAAACAGGCTTTAAAAAATCTATTTGCGTTGAAGTCAAGACAAATGGAAGTGGAACAACATCATTTTTTAACAAGTAAATTCCCAAGCAAACTAAACCAATTTGCGCCATGGTCTCAACAAGAATAACGCCCGGCGTAACCGGATTGTCTTTAAAATGACCGCTGTAAAATGCTAAGTTTTCATCAAATGTAAAATGTCCTTCCACACTACTTTCATCAATATAGTTTATGCCATCAACAAACAAAAAAGGTTTTGAATATGGCAATAGTGCAATGATTTTTTGACTGTCCATATATAATTTACAATTAT
>JAYVGE010000007.1:0-2251 GCA_043772515.1 Flavobacterium sp.
CAAAAGAATGACTACTTTTGAGAAATAAATCCCACTTGCTTCCAAAAACACCTATAAGTCGAAAAAATGGCGAGATACAGCATATTTCAAAAAAAACAATCTTAGTGTGAAAAAAACAATTGCATATCCCCTTTTATTCTTCCTCTTTTGCCTTCTTACTGCTTTTAGTTTTCATAAATTTTATATGGCAATCTACCAAGTAAATTTTGTTGCCGAAAAAAAGAGGCTACAGATCACCACTCGTATTTTTGTAGATGATTTAGACCTTGCATTAGAGAAAAAATACCTTAAAAAATTCTATTTAGGAGAAGAAAAAGAGACTCCTGAACAACTGATTTTACTTCAAAAATACCTAAACGAAAACTTGAGTATCAAAGTAAACGGTCAATCCAAAGCAATTCGTTTTTTGAGCAAAGAATTAGATACGGATGTACTTGTTTGTTATTTAAGCATAAAGGAGGTTTCGAAAATTAATTCGCTAGAAATTCGCAATGCTATTCTTGTCAACTGGAATTCTGATCAGCAAAACATTATGCATATTAATGTGTTGGGTGTAAAAAACAGTTTACTTCTTACGAATTCGTCAAGTAGCGGAATGTTAAAATACGAATAAAAACAATTTGGTACTTGCAAAATTATTATTTTCACACACATAAATAATTTCTAACCTCAATTATGAACAAAATAACCTTTTTCTTGTTTGTTTTTCCAGCGGTGCTATTGGCGCAAGAAAAAACAGCAATAGCAACCAAACAAACAGGCCGTTACGACAATAATAAATTCAGTCAAATGTACGATTTATTGGCAACCCCCAATATGTTTCGCACCGCATCTGGAGCTCCAGGACCTGCGTATTATCAGCAGCAAGCCGACTATAAGATTGATATAGCGTTAGACGATAAGAACTCGAAATTAAGCGGGTCGGAAACCGTTACCTATTACAATAATTCTCCCGATAATTTAGAGTACTTGTGGGTGCAATTGGATCAAAATCAGGCATCAAAAAACTCTCTTTCTCCATTAGCCGAAAGCGAAAAAATAGAGCAGGTTTTTACTTCTGATACTTTTGCAAAAGAGTTTTTGAAACCTGGTTTGGAGCGTGGTTTTCAAATTGAATACGTAAAAGACAGTAAAGGAAATGCATTGTCTTACACCATAAACCAGACTATGATGCGTATTAATTTGCCTATGCCAATAAAGCCTGGCGAAAAATATACTTTTGCAGTAAAATGGTGGTACAACATCAACAATTACAAGCAAGATGGCGGGCGTTCTGGTTATGAATTGTTCGAAAAAGAAGGGAATAAGCTATACGTAATTGCACAGTTTTACCCGAGAATGGCCGTTTATAATGATGTCGAAGGGTGGCAGAATATGCAATTTTGGGGTGGCGGAGAATTCGCACTCCCCTTTGGAGATTTTGATGTAAATATTACTGTCCCGGCAGATCATATTATGGATGCAACGGGGGAATTAATGAATAGAAGCGAAGTCTTTACTCCTGCTCAAGTAAAAAGATATGAATTGGCACAAAAATCGTTTGATAAACCAATTGTTATCGTGACGCAAGCCGAAGCCGAAGCTGCAGAAAAAGGATTTTCGGACAAAAACAAAACGTGGAAATTTAGTGCCAAAAATGTTAGGGATTTTGGAATCGCAACTTCACGAAAATTTATTTATGATGCTATGGCAGTGCAGTTGAGCACCAAAGTGGTCATGGCAGAATCGCTTTATCCAAAAGAAAGTAATCCGCTTTGGGGAGAAACGTCTACCAAAACGGTTGCGCATACTTTAAAAAGTTATTCTTCGCATACTTTTGATTATCCTTATCCCAAAGCAGTATCTGTTTCGGCAGAAGACCAAGGGATGGAATATCCTATGATTTGCTGGAATTACGGTCGTCCGGATGAAAAAGGAGTGACCAGCGAACGCATCAAAAACGGGATGATTGGTGTCGTAATACACGAAGTTGGGCACAATTTTTTTCCGATGATTGTCAATTCAGATGAACGGCAATGGACCTGGATGGATGAAGGTCTGAATTCTTTTATGCAATACATGGCAGAGCAAGAAATGGGGACTAATTTTCCTTCCAATCGAGGTGTGGTAAGCAAAATAGTGCCCTATATGAGTGGCGATCAAAAATTTCTCGAACCAATCATGTCTAATTCAGAGAGTATTATTCAATTTGGAAATAATGCCTATGGAAAACCCGCTGCGGGACTCAATATTTTGAGAGAAACCATTATGG
>JAYVGE010000008.1:0-5373 GCA_043772515.1 Flavobacterium sp.
CTCAAAATGACGCCTTTTTCTTTGATGAAAAGGAGCATGTCGAAGTGACCAAAGATCCTGTGACCGATAAAGAAATAATAGTTAGAACAAAGCCTGGGATGCGTTTGAAACTGAATCATGATTTTTTTAGGGATAAAATTATCAAAGCTTCAAAGTCAAATTTAGCCAGTGATGGTGCTTTCAAAAATCATTTTAAAGGATTGTATTTTAAAGTTGAGAAGTCGGGGGGTAGTGATAGCAATATGGCGCTCATGGATTTTTCTGCTGGAAAAGTAACCATTAAGTACAAAGAAGATTTGTCAACTACGGTTGCGGGAGTAGTTACAATAACGAGAGTTTCTAAAGAGATAGTTATTAAATTGGCTGGAGGTTCGGTAAATAATAAAACGGGTAATACGGCAAGCCTACTCGAACAAAGTAATACAACGACTGGATATGCTAATGCAATTGCAAATCCTAATGTTACTTTGGGAGATTCTAGATTGTATCTAAAAGGGGGTGAAGGTGCGTTGACTGTAATCGATTTGTTTAAAACTCCAGGAGAGTTAGAAGCGATTCGTAAAAATAAATGGTTGGTAAACGAAGCAAGCCTTGTTTTTTATATCGATACGAAAACGATGGAAAAAGGGGAGGAGCCCAGCCGAATTTATTTATACGATTTAACTAATAATCGTCCTTTGGTCGATTATGGTGATGTTTCTTTGGGAACAAATGCCAAAAATGGTAAAGTTATTTTTGATGGTAATCTTAAGAAAACGGTGGGTCCAAATGGTAGAGGGATAACCTATAGATTTAGAATTACAAATCATATCCGAAATCTTATTAGTGATGCTAAGGCAGTCAATGTGCAATTGGGTCTTGTTGTTACAGAGAATATTAATGATGCGGTGTCTTATAAATTAAAAGTGGCAAACGCTCCGGTTTCTGAAGCGCCTAGAGCATCGGTCATGAGTCCTTTGGGAACGGTTCTGTTTGGGAATAATATTGCTCTTGGTGATCCAGATTATGCCGAAAATTACAAAAAAAGACTAAAGCTGGAAGTTGTTTACTCGAAACCAAATTAAATCGATGATATGTGTGGAATTGTTGGATACATAGGCTATAGAGAAGCCTATCCTATAGTAATAAAAGGATTAAAGCGGCTGGAGTACCGTGGGTATGATAGTGCTGGGGTGATGTTGTATGATGGAAAAGAGCTAAAACTTTGTAAAACCAAAGGGAAAGTTTCGGATCTGGAGGAGAAAGTGTCTAAGGAATTGGCAACCAACGGAAGTATAGGTATTGGGCACACGCGTTGGGCTACACATGGGGTTCCTAACGATGTGAATTCGCATCCTCACCTTTCTAATTCTGGTGACTTGGTGATAATTCATAACGGAATTATTGAAAACTATGCGCCTTTAAAGGAAGAATTAAAAAAGAGAGGCTATGTTTTTCATTCAGATACCGATACTGAAGTGTTGGTTAATCTGATTGAAGAGGTTCAGAAAAAAGACAATCTAAAATTAGGAAAAGCAGTTCAGGTGGCTTTAAATCAAGTGGTTGGAGCTTATGCTATTGCGGTTTTTGACAAGAAAAATCCCAACGAAATCGTTGCTGCCCGTTTGGGAAGTCCCTTAGCGATTGGAGTTGGAGAAGGAGAGTATTTTGTCGCTTCAGATGCTTCACCATTTATCGAATATACTTCTAATGCAGTATATCTAGAAGATGGAGAAATGGCAAACATTAGGTTGCACAAACCAATGAAAGTACGTAAGATTAAAGATGATTCTTTAGTAAATCCTACCATTCAAGAACTTCAATTAAATTTGGAGCAAATAGAAAAAGGAGGTTATGATCACTTTATGTTAAAAGAAATTTACGAGCAGCCAAGTGTTATAAAAGATACCTATCGCGGTAGACTTCATGCCAATGAAGGAATTATTCAAATGGCTGGTGTTGAGGATAATTTAGAAAAATTCCTAAACGCAGAAAGAATTATTATTGTTGCTTGTGGGACTTCTTGGCATGCTGGTTTAGTAGCAGAATATATCTTCGAAGAATTTGCTAGAATTCCGGTAGAGGTAGAATATGCTTCTGAATTTAGATATAGAAACCCGATAATAAGTAGTAAAGATGTTGTGATTGCTATTTCGCAATCTGGCGAAACAGCAGATACGATGGCAGCTATTAAACTTGCTAAAGAAAACGGAGCTTTTGTTTTTGGAGTTTGTAATGTAGTAGGCTCGTCTATTTCTAGAGAAACTCATGCGGGAGCTTACACGCATGCAGGGCCAGAAATTGGTGTTGCTTCAACAAAAGCTTTTACTACTCAGATTACTGTTTTGACTATGATTGCTTTGCGTTTGGCAAAAGCTAAAGGTACGTTGTCTCATTCGGATTTTCATAGGTATTTGCAGGAATTAGAAATTATTCCAGAAAAAGTAAAAGAGGCTTTACAAACCAATGACAGAGCCAAAGAAATTGCGGCAGTGTTCAAAGATGCGCCAAACTGTTTGTATTTAGGGAGAGGATATAACTTTCCTGTTGCACTAGAAGGCGCGCTTAAACTAAAAGAAATTTCTTATATTCATGCCGAAGGCTATCCTGCAGCAGAAATGAAACACGGTCCCATTGCTTTGATAGATGCTCAAATGCCAGTAGTGGTTATTGCGCCAAAACAAGGGCATTATGATAAAATTGTAAGTAATATTCAGGAAATCAAATCGAGAAGCGGAAAGATTATTGCTGTTGTTACCAAAGGAGATACGCAAGTGAGAGAATTAGCCGATTATGTAATCGAAATTCCAGAAACATCAGATGCATTGTCTCCTCTGATTACCACAATTCCATTACAGCTATTGTCGTATCATATTGCGGTTATGAGAGGATGCAACGTAGATCAGCCACGTAATTTGGCAAAATCGGTAACGGTCGAATAAAGGATTGCTTTTAGGGCGCAACTATTTTTTTAATTTTTATAAAAAACCTCGGAAGAATTTTCTTTCGAGGTTTTTTTATAACCTGCTCGTTATAAAATAGCTAGAGAATATTGGGGTCAAATGATGCTGGAATGATGCTTTTTGATGGCAATTCGTCATTTTTATTAAAATGCTAGAAATTAATAAATTTATTGCGATTAATGTATTTTTTATATGCGTGCATAATTAAATTGATTGTTATTTACTTAATTTTTAACAATCTTCGGTTTCTGATTTGAGCTAAATAGTGATAAATAGTGAAATGTCATTGTTAATTATGAAACAATTGTGACTTTTTTTTAGCAAAATAAAAAAATATACGTAATTTGGCTAGACTAATCAATAAAATTTAACCAAATGAGAGTTTATTTACTTTTTTTGTCATTGTTTTTTTGTAGCATAAGTTTTGCTCAAAATTCAATTTCAGGGATTGTTACGGATAGTAGCAATCTTCCTATTCCTGGAGCCAATATTCAAATAGTTGGTGCTTCTAATGGTACCTCTTCAGATTTTGATGGTACGTTTACTTTAAAATCGACTGTAAAATTACCTTATGCGATTAATGTCACTGCTGTTGGTTATGGTACGAGTAGAGTGAATGTTACTTCAAGTAGTCAAAAAGTAACCATTAAACTGTTAAGCGAAGAAAACAAACTGGATGAAATTGTAGTTTCGGCTTCTCGAACTCCAGAACGGGTTTTAGAATCTCCAGTTACCATCGAGAGAATGGGGATTAGGGATATTAAAAAAACGGCATCGCCTACTTTTTATGACGGATTGGAGAACATGAAAGACGTGCAGATGAATACCAGTAGTTTGACTTTTAAATCGGTAAACACGCGTGGTTTTGCTACCGTGGCCAATACTCGTTTTATGCAATTGGTAGACGGTATGGATAACTCTTCTCCCTTGTTGAATTTTGTGATTGGAAATATGATTGGTGTCTCGGAGATAGATGTCCAAAATGTCGAATTGTTGCCAGGGGCTTCATCTGCGTTATATGGTGCCAATGCATTTAATGGTATTTTGTTTATGAATAGTAAAAGCCCGTTTACAACCCAAGGAATTTCGGCTTATGCCAAATTTGGACAAACGAGTCAAGAAGCAGCGGGCAACAATGATTATGTAGACTATGGTCTGCGTATGGCACATGCTTTTAATAAATATGTGGCTGGTAAAGTGAATTTTACTTATTTGCGCGGTACCGATTGGCATGCTACCAATTACGGAGATAAAACCAGAGCGGGAATTGATAGAAGTGATATTAACTATGATGGAGTCAATGTGTATGGAGATGAAGTTTCAACAAATATTAAAAGTGTTGGACAGTCTTTGGCCGATTTAGGCGTAATTCCAGGAGGAGCGGTAAACTTGCTTCCAAGTACCAATGTGAGTAGAACGGGATACAATGAAGTGCAATTGACTGATAATAAAGCTAGTAATACGAAAATTGATTTTTCATTACATGTAAGACCTTTTGGGGATGAAAAATTGGAAATTATTTGGCAAAGTAAATTTGGTTTTGGAAATGCAGTATATCAAGGGGCTAATAGGTATTATTTGAATAACTTTTTTATGCAGCAACATAAAATTGAGTTTAAAGGGAAGAATTTCTTCTTGAGAGGATATACTACAACTGAAGATGGAGGGAAATCGTATGATATGCTTTTTACGGGAATCAATATCAATAGAGAATGGAAGGATGACAAAACTTGGTTTGGTCAATATGCTGGGACTTATGTTCAATCGACATTGGGTGGTGCAACTCCAGAAAATGCCCATATTGCAGCAAGGAAAGCTGCTGATTTTGGCAGGTTAATACCTGGATCTCCAGAGTTTTTGGCAGCCTTTAATAAAGTGACCAGTGAAGCAGATGTTACTAAGGGGTCTAAATTGGTAGATAATTCAAAAATATACCATTCGGATGTTAATTATAACTTTAAAGATATTATTGAATTTGCTGAAATTCAAGTTGGGGGATCTTACCGTCAATATCAATTGAATTCTCACGGTCGAATATACAATGATGCTTCGGGGCCTATTTACTATAATGAATTTGGAGTTTATACCCAATTGGCAAAAAAAATGATGGACGACCGTTTAAAATTCACTGGGTCTTTGCGTTATGATAAATCCAAAAATTTCGAAGGGAGTTATTCTCCAAGAGTTTCCTTAGTGTATTCTGCTGGTGAAAGCAAGAAACATAATTTTAGAGCTTCTTATCAAACGGGTTTTAGGAATCCATCTACTCAGGATCAATACATTGCATTTAATGTAGGAAGTGCGTTATTGCTTGGTTCTGCTCCGGATAATTTGGCTAGTTTTAGTGAGATATTACCGATTGCTAAAGGAACGCCTGCTGTAGGTCAGATTTATGCAAGCGGTGATCCTACAAAACCAGCAACTCAAGCCA
>JAYVGE010000009.1:0-2241 GCA_043772515.1 Flavobacterium sp.
CTAACAGATTAGGCGAAGTAGGGCAGGGGTTTATTCAGGCCATGAAAATTCTTGATGGTGGAAGAATCTCTATCGGAGCTTTGTCGCTAGGAATTGCAAAAGGAGCCTATGAAGCAGCTTTGAAATATTCTAAAGAACGACACCAGTTTGGTCAACCTATTTCTGAATTTCAGGGAGTTTCTTTTAAATTAGCAGACATGGCTACCGAAATTGAAGCTTCAGAATTATTATTGCACAAGGCAGCTTTTCTTAAGCAACAACATAGAGCGGTAACTACTATGGGGGCGATGGCAAAAATGTATTCGTCAGAAGTTTGTGTAAAAGTGGCTAACGATGCAGTACAGATTCATGGAGGCTATGGCTACACCAAAGATTATCCTGTAGAAAAATTTTATAGAGATTCTAAATTATGTACTATTGGTGAAGGAACTACAGAAATTCAAAAAGTGGTAATAGTCAGAAACTTGTTAAAATAATATTGGTCGAATTAGATTTTCGTTGCTTATAAAATAAATTCAAAAAAATTCATAAAATAAAGTGTGCAGAATTCAAAATAATGTTTACTTTTGCGCACTTAACGAAAGGGGGTGATAAAATTATGTTAATTATACCAATTAAAGACGGAGAAAATATCGATAGAGCACTTAAGCGCTATAAAAGAAAGTTTGACAAAACTGGAACTGTAAGACAACTAAGAGCGCGTACTGCTTTTATTAAGCCATCAGTTACTAATAGAATCAAAATTCAAAAAGCTGCTTATATTCAAAATATGAGAGATAACTTAGAGAGTTAGTAATACTAACTATTTAAATTAATTGCCGTTAGCTATTAAAGTTTTTATAACTTTGATGCTAACGGTTTTTTTTTGTTTTAAAATATGGCTACTAATAAAGACGCATTTAGAGATTATTTGCAATTAGAAAAAAAATATTCACCGCATACGGTAGCTGCTTATTTGAGAGATATAGAGGGTTTTGAGCTGTTTAATAAAGCTCATTTTGATCAAGAAGATGTCGATGCGGTTAATTATAGTCAAATTCGAAGTTGGATTGTGTTTTTGGTAGATGGTAATGTTTCTAATTCTTCTGTAAATAGAAAGATTGCTTCCTTAAAAGCGTTTTATAAATTTCTGTTAAAAATAAAGCAGATAGAAGGGAGTCCTTTATTGAAGCATAAGGCGTTAAAAACTTCAAAAACCCTTCAGATTCCTTTTTCGGAGAGAGAGATGTCGGATGCTTTAGACTTGGTGTGCGATGTTGCGGGTTTTGAAGAGGTTAGGAATAAATTAATTGTCGACTTGTTTTACACTACGGGTATGCGAAGAGCGGAGTTAATTAATTTGAAGATGAATAATGTAGATTTGGCAAACGGGACGATAAAGGTTTTTGGTAAAAGAAATAAAGAAAGGATTTTGCCTGTTCTGCCTGTGGTGATAGGGCAGATTTTGGTGTATTTGAAGGAGCGAGAAAGTCTTGAAGTTGTTTTGGATAAGGATTATTTTTTTCTTGCTAAAAAAGGGTTAAAATTGAGTGAATCTTTTGTGTATCGATTAATAAATTCATACTTTAGTAGTGTCTCTGAAAAGGTAAAAAAGAGTCCGCACATGTTGAGGCATACATTTGCGACTCATTTATTAAATAACGGAGCCGATCTTAATTCCGTAAAAGAATTATTGGGGCATTCTAGTTTAGCGTCTACTCAAATTTACACCCATAGCAGTTTGATGGAGTTGAAAAAAGTGTTTGAGAATGCACATCCTAGAAATCAAAGTGATTCGAAAAAAAATTAACCATTAAAAACAAGGATTATGAAGGTAAATGTTCAGGCAGTTAACTTTGCCGTTGACAGAAAGTTATTAGATTTTGTTCAAGAAAGAATGGACAAGCTAGAGAAGTATTACGATAAAGTAGTGTCTTCAGATGTTTTTTTGAAGGTTGAAAAGACAAGTGATAAAGAGAATAAAATCGTTGAAGTGAAGATTAATGTTCCTGGGGATGATTTTTTGGTAAAAAAACAATGTAAAACTTTTGAAGAAGCAGTAGAACTTGCTGCCGAATCTCTCGAGAGATTGTTGGTTAAAAGGAAGGAAAAAATAAGATCGCATGCATAATGCAAAATTTTTCAAAAAAAAGTTTTGATTAATAGATAAAATCTCTACATTTGCAGTCCGTTAGAAATAGCGGACTTTTTTTATTGAAAATGCCGGTGTAGCTCAGTTGGCTAGAGCAGCTGATTTGTAAT
>JAYVGE010000010.1:0-2236 GCA_043772515.1 Flavobacterium sp.
CCTTTAAAGGCTTACATGGCTTGTTTTCTTAGGTTAGGGTTTGTTGCTCAAGCGCCCGTACCGCTTGAGCAAAGGTAATCTTTTTATATTTAGAAACATACCCCATTACATTAAAAATCAATACATTAAATTCCAATCTATAACTAGATGTTTTTTTGATCTAATCAAACCTAAAATAATTAATGTTTATATAAATATTCTTCATGATTTAGATTTACTAATTTCAGCACTATCGAATTTACTAATTTAAACACAGTGGTATTTACTAATTTTATCACGTTTATGTTTACTAATTTTAGTACATTTGCATATACTAATTTTATCACGTATCCACGCATGCAAATTTCTAAGTAAAATTATAGTATGGTTAACAATAATATAATTAAAAATGGCAACACCAAAAGAAAGATTTGTAGAAGCACTTACTTTTCTTAAAGACCTACAAGAGAAGAACATTGTGGGAATACATACCGAAGATATCCCTAATGCAAAATATCGACAGCTGTTGGTGAAAAATGGTTTTATTCGAGAGGTTTCTAAAGGCTGGTACATTGCAACAGACCCAAGTGAAAAAGAAGGGGAAACAACTGCCTGGTTTAGTTCATACTGGGATTTTATTTCTCAATTTCTTAATAAAAAATATGGGGAGAACTGGTGTATGTCTGCTGATCAATCACTGCTTATACATTCTGGAAACTGGTCAGTTCCACAGCAATTAATTGTACGCTCCCCCGAAGGCAACAACAAACCAACCCCATTGCCATACAATACATCACTTTTCAATCTAAAGACTACTATAGCATTACCCGATCAAATTGAGATACAAAGAGGTATAAAAATGTACAATCTGCAGAGTGCTCTTATCTATAGCAGCCCTTCTTTGTATACTCATAATGCAATTGATGCCCGTACGACACTGTCAATGATTAGGGATGCCTCTGAGTTATTGCCAATATTGTTGGAGAATGGGCATACCACACTCGCTGGACGTTTAGCCGGTGCATTTCGCAATATACATCGTGATAGAATAGCAGATCAGATTATTGAAACATTCAAGACAGCAGATTACGATATTCGCGAAGAAGACCCATTTAACAATCAACTTGATATCAAATTATCTCCGCGCGAGCGATCTCCATATGCAAACCGAATTCGCTTAATGTGGATGCAGATGCGCAAAGATATTATAAATAACTTTCCTGCCCAGCCCGGACTACCCAAAGACACTAATTCATATCTTAAAGAAATTGATGATATTTTTATTACTGATGCTTATCATTCATTATCTATTGAACGCTATCGTGTAACACCGGAATTAATTGCCAAAGTGAGCAGTGGCAGATGGGACACAAAAGAAAATGAGGAGGATCAAAAACAAAGGGATGCTATGGCTGCTAGAGGTTATTATCAAGCATTTACACAAGTTAAAGAGACAATTAAAGAAATCTTAAAGGGAGCAAACCCTGGCATCGAAGTAGACAAAGATCATTCCAAATGGTACAGAGAACTATTTGATCCAAGTGTAGCTGCTGGCATATTAAAAGCATCGGATCTGGCCGGATATCGAAATCATCAAGTCTATATTGGCAACTCTAAACACACACCGCTTAACGTCGAGGCTATGCGTGATACTATGCCAATTCTTTTTGAATTGCTTGAACAAGAAAGTGAAGCCTCGGTACGTGCTGTTTTAGGACATTTCATATTTGTATTTATTCATCCCTATATGGATGGAAATGGACGAATGGGACGTTTTCTTTTAAATGCTATGCTGGCATCCGGTGGATATCCATGGACAGTAATACCTGTTGAAAAAAGGGATGAATACATGCAGGCACTGGAAAAAGCCAGCGTAGATCAGAATATTATTCCATTTGCAGCATTCCTTGGATATCTGGTAAATGAAACACTAAAAGGAAAAGCAGTAGCTGAATTACCCCCTTCCATATAAAAAATCCAATAAAACCGACCAATTCATTTGTCGTGCTTTTATTAGTAACATCTTGTAAGTTCTAAACATAAATCAATATTGGCCTCCACTTTTGCAAGTTAGTTTCGTAAATATATATTATAAAAATATGAAAGAAGAAAACGATCTATAGTAAAGTATGTAAAAGGGAAATCCCAGTTAATAAACTAGGTAAACGCATTTATTTTTACAGACATGAGTTAATGAAATGGATTAAGTCTGGTCGAGTAAAAACTTATTTCGAAATCCAAAATGATATTGAAAAGA
>JAYVGE010000011.1:0-2235 GCA_043772515.1 Flavobacterium sp.
TAATACTACGTTTTTCTTAATTGAAAAAGGAGATTTATTCCGTAGTTGGTTTAAATCTCCTTTTTTTTCTTAATCGAATGTTTATGATGATTGCAACAATTAAGAACTCAACTAAGTAAATAAAATAAAACACGAATTGAGATTAAAATAATTTTTGCCTTGAAAAAGACCAATATAACTTCGTCAAATTTTACATGGTTTATTTTAAAACCTTTACTTACAAATGATTTAATGAGAAAAGTTAATTTCATGCTATATTATTTCGTCTTTGTTGCTTGTCTCTTTGAAATAGAATAAATTTGGAATTACTAAAAAAACATTCAATAATGAACATTGAAAACAAGAATATTAAAGTTGTAATTAGCGATTTAGACGGTACCTTACTCAATAAAGAGCATCGAATTTCTGCCTATACCAAAGCCATTTTTCAAGAACTTTACAATCAAAATTATCTAATAATTATTGCCACAGGTCGCCATCATCTCGATGCGCTTTCAATTGTTAAAGATTTAGGATTTCCTCTCTATTTGGTAACTTCAAATGGTGCTCGAATTCATTCTCCTGACAAAGAAGTTATTTTTTCTTTTGATATAAAAAGTGATGCCATAAAATCGGTTTTGTCCCTAAAAATTGACCCCGAAATTACCACCGTGCTCTTTAAAGAAAATGTTTGGCAAACCAATAAATACAGCGAAAAATTAAATAGTTATCAAGCAGATGTACACTATTTGCCAGAAATTGTTGACTTTAGTAAATTAAAGGATTTTAGTGGAATCAAATTATTTTTTACTCATGAAAATCATGAAAAATTAGTTGCGCTAAAAGAGGCAATTCTAGTAGATCATTCCGATCATTTTTGTCACGCTTTTAGCCTACCTTTCTGCTTAGAATTTATGCACAAATCGGTCGATAAAAGTGTTGCTATTGCCAAAATTTTGGATCTCGAAAACTTTACTTTTCAAGAAGCTATTTCGTTTGGAGATGGTTTTAACGACGAAATCATGCTGACTACAACAGCAAAAGGTCTGATTATGGGAAATGCTCCCAAAGGTTTGAAGGCTAAATTGCCTCATTTGGAAGTAATTTTGAATAATGATGAAGATGGTGTTGCAAAATACATTTCTGAAAAAGTATTAGATACTTTACTGATTTAATTTTTAAGAATCGTCTATAAAAAAAGAGTCTACCCTCAACTGTAGACATTCATAGGAGAGAAAAAATAGCCATGAAAATTAAAGAAACTCGCAGGGACTTTGACAAAGAGTTGCTAACGGAGAAAATAATTATCGATAGAACGCTAATGGTACGAATAGGCTTTAGCTAATGTACCATTCGCGTTCCATTTTAAATAGTTTACAATTAATTAACATACGAATATGTCAAAAATTTAGTAATTATTGATAAAAAACAAATAAATTCGCAATAAAAAAATACATGAAGGCTTTACCAAAAGGAAATAAAAAAGTATTAAACGCATGGGCTTTTTATGATTGGGCCAATTCGGTTTATACTTTAGTGATTACCTCGGCTATTTTTCCTATTTTTTATGAAGCTTTATTTAGTGATACTACCAACCATATTGCTGTTTTTGGGATACGTTTTAAGAACTCTGCCTTGATTAGTTTCGTTACTGCTTTTGCTTTTTTGATTGTTGCTCTAATATCTCCATTGTTATCGGGTATCGCAGATTATGTTGGTAACAAAAAAACGTTTATGAAGTTTTTTTGCTACTTAGGAGCAGCTTCTTGTGTAGGACTCTATTGGTTTAGTTTAGAAAATATTTATCTTAGTTTACTCTTTTATTTTTTAGGATTAATAGGATATTGGGGAAGTCTTGTGTTTTACAATTCGTATTTGCCAGATATTGCATTTGTCGAACAGCAGGATCAAATTAGTGCCAAAGGATTTTCTTTGGGTTATGTAGGAAGTGTTCTTTTGTTACTTATTAATCTCGCAATGATTATGAAACCTAAAATCTTCGGAATAACAGGAACCGATACTGTAGCTGCCATGAAAGCAATGCGCTATTCCTTTATTACGGTAGGAATTTGGTGGATTGGTTTTAGTCAGTATACCTATTACTTTTTACCTAAAGGAAATAAAAACGGAAAAGTTACTAAATCGTTGTTTTTTAATGGATTTAAGGAACTAAAATCAGTTTGGTCTTTGTTGAAAGAAAACGAACCATTAAAAAAATACTTACTTAGTTTTTTTGTTTACAGTATGGCGGTACAA
>JAYVGE010000012.1:0-5326 GCA_043772515.1 Flavobacterium sp.
AACCCATTGATCCTTGCTTTTTTCTAATTCTAAGTAGGTGCCTTCGGCGTTGATGACTCCATCTTTTAAAATCATGATTCGGTTGCCAGTAAGTTTTGCACAGGCCATGTCATGAGTAATAATAATGGATGTCGTTTTGTATTTTTTTTGAATTGACAATATCAATTCGCTAATTTCTCTTGCAGTTATGGTATCTAATCCAGTTGTGGGTTCGTCATATAAAATAATTTCGGGTTTAATAATAAGGGTTCTCGCCAATCCTATTCTTTTGCGCATACCACCAGATAATTCGGAGGGCATTAGATCGATAGCGTCTTCTAAACCTACATTTTGTAATGCTTCGATAACGGCTTCCTCTACTTCTTGTACAGCTAAATATTGCGAATGGTGGTTTAAGGTAAAAGCTAAATTTTGTCGAACGGTCATTGAGTCATACAAAGCACCATTTTGAAAAAGAAAGCCGATTCGCTCTCTTATTTCGTTCAAATCGGTATTATTTAGTTTTGTAATATCGGTTCCAAAAATATTTATTTCTCCTTCGTCTGCTTGAATCAAGCCCACTAGGCATTTAATGGTTATCGATTTTCCTGAACCCGATCGACCGAGTATCACCAAATCTTCCCCTTTTTTTACAGAAAGATTTACCCCTTTTAAAACAGTATTGTCTCCAAAATTTTTGCATAAATTTTTTACTTCTATAATGGTTTCCTTTTGTAGTATAGTTCCTTTTTTTTCTTTTATTGCTTTTTCTTTTATCATGGTCTAGTAGAATAAGTCGGTTATTTGTACGGCAATCATATCTAGAATAAATATGGTTATTGAGGCAGTTACAACGGCTGAGTTGGAGGCTTTTCCTACGCTTTCGGTTCCGTTTTTGGCATTAAATCCTTTGTAGCACCCAATTAATCCTATGCTGAAACCAAAGAAAAAAGTTTTTATGGTTGCTGGCAAAATGTCTAAAAAATCAAGATGCTCAAGTACATTAGAAAAATAGCGGTAAGAGTTCATGTTTTCGTGAATGTTGTACCCTATGTAACCACCGAGTACGCCGACAAAATCGGCATAAAGAACCAATATAGGAATCATAATTGTGGTTGCCATAATCCGAGTTACTACCAAGTATCTATAGGGATTGATAGCCGATACTTCCATAGCGTCAATTTGTTCGGTTACTTTCATAGAGCCCAATTCGGCACCAATGCTCGAAGCTATTTTTCCGGCACAGATTAGTGCAGTAATTACCGGTACAATCTCTCTTATAAGCGAGAGTCCAACCATACTTGGCAACCAAGATTCTGCTCCAAATTTTACCATTGTCGGACGTGTCTGAATGGTAAGCACCAATCCCATTATAAAACCAGTAATGCTCACAAGTGGCAAAGATTTGTATCCAATGGTATAACATTGCCAAATGAATTCTTTAAATTCAAAGGGAGGCGTAAAGGTTTCTTTAAAAAACCTTGCTGTAAATAAGGTTGTTTTACCAATACCTTCAAAAATATTTTTTAAATAAGACATCAAAATGATATGTTTTATAATGATTATTGAATTGTTCTCAATCTTAAAATGTACCTAATTACTTATCCTATAGCATCTCTGTAAGCATGTATCCGAAACTAGATTGTAAGCCAATCGATTTACCTTCAAAAAAAAGCGTGATTTTTTTTGGTGCATATCATTTTCTTAATAAATATCAGTTGCTACGAGTTGTCCATAAACAAACAAGATGAGTTGCGCTTCATAAAGTAGAATTCATGATTTCAAATGCTAATTCGGTATTTTTTATGATATTCGTGTTCATTTTCCGATTAGAGAAAAGCGAATTAGATCTATTGAATAAAATTTTTTAAATCTGTAGCAAAATTTATTGTCTAATACTAGTTAGTGATAGTCTTAAAATTCTTATAATCATTAATAACTTCAATTGATAATTAATTTTGCTTAATACATATCTTTAACTAAGCAACTCGAATATTTTTATTTATTAAGCAAATTGATTTTTGCTGTTTGTTTTTAAGTGCATATCTATTTTTTTTTCAGTTGGTATGGCTGTTTTTAGTGTTTTTTCGAATGTTTTTTCAAGAGCTAGTCTTGCCATCAAGTAACTTACCGTAGATTCTGCTCCTTGATTCAGATTGATGTAAGTATCTTCGAGTCCGTCATAACATCCTCCAGTACAAGGATTATAAATAATTTGATGTAAATGGTTGTTTCCTAAAAACCAGCTAAAGGCAATTTCCATTTTTTGTAAATAAGATTTTTCCTTAAATACATCATAGAATTTGCTTAAGGCTAGAATTGTATAGGCTACATCTATAGGTTGTTCGCCACCAATTGGTGCCGGAATAGCCTTTTGTTCTTTGTACAACCATCCTTTGTTCGATATTACTTTGATAGAATTTTCTTTAAATATTTTTGACAAAAGAAAGTCAAATGAGGATTTGGCCGTTTCTTTGTACACCGTATCTCCTGTGACCAACCAAGCACACAGTAAAGCTTCGGGCAAAATGCTGTTGCCGTAAGTAAGATAGCCCTCGAACCAAGTCCATTTTTTGTCGACTTCGTGTCTGTACATCTGAACCAATCTATTTGCCAATTCTTTGATTAAGGCTACATTTTGTGTCGATTTGTTTTTGGTATTGCTATAATAAACTCCTTTTATTACAAAAGCCATTGCTCTAGTAGAATATATCTTATGAACATTTGTCAAAGCGGTACGCAGTGTGGTTTGTGCTGCCTCGGCCAAATCTGGAGGAAGCAAACCACTTATCGAAATCAAATACCCCAAGGCCCATATGGCTCTACCATTGGAATCGGCCAAGTTGGTTGTGTTGTTTTGATCGGTAAATAAGTAATCTTGATCTACATAATTCAAAAAATTACCTTCGGGTTGTACGCAATATTTTATAAAATCGAAATAAATATGGATGTATTCTAAATCGGTTTCGTCTTTGGTCAATTCAAAATGCTGACACATAGCAACCATAGCCCTTGCATTGTCATCTAGTGTGTATCCAGAATCGATATCTGGTTGGTTGATATTTGAAAATTGAATCATTGCAAAAGAGGTCGTTGTTTTTTTTATATGATTCAAATTAATGATTGGTATCTTATAATGCAAAGCAATTTTTTCTGCTACGATTTTCTGGAATAAACGTGCGTGAGCAATTGCTGCATTTTCCCATGTTGTTGGTGCTATTTTGTGCAATCCATTGGCGCTAATATTTTTTCGTAACGCTTCGTCTAGTAATAAATGGTTGACTTCTTGTGCCAATTGTTGTGGGTTTTCAAAATCTACAATAACTCCAGATTCGCCACACAACACTTCGCAAGCATGTGGGATAGGAGTAGAGACAATAGGGCAACCGCAACTCATAGCGTAGGAAAAAGTGCCGCTTACGGCTTGATTAGGGTCTTTGGAAGTAAACAAATAAACATCTGTAAGCTGCAAGTACTCCAATAAATTTGGCAGTGACAAATAGCGATTTATAAATTGTACGTGATTTTGTAATTGTAAATTTTCAATCTTTTCTTCCAGCATAAATCGGTATTTTTCGCCCTCTTCCCTGACCACAGATGGATGTGTTTTTCCAATAATTAGAAACAGTACATTGTTGTTTTTTTTGATAATAGTAGGCAATGCATCCAATGTGGTTTCAATGCTTTTTCCCGAACTTAGTAACCCAAAAGTAGAAAGTACATTTCGACCAGTCAATTTATATTTTTCTTTCAAAACAGCTTTGTCCGAGTGGGAAACCAAATGCGTTCCATGGCCAATAATGGTGATTTTTTCTGGAGTTACTCCGTAATCATTGTTCAAAATTTTGGCGGCCGAATTGGTCATTACTATAATCGAATGTGCCGAATCTGCTATTTTTAATACGTTTTCTTTTAGTGATTCATTTGGATTTGGAAGCACCGTGTGAAAAACCAGAATAGCTGGTTTTTGTAGCTCGTCTAAAAACTGACTAAAATCGGCTTCGTTTTTTCTAAACAATCCAAATTCGTGTTGTATGAGAACCAGCTCGATAGCCGTATTGCTATTAATTTTTGCTACCAGTTTCTCAAAAGCATTTGGATGATCGGTATTGAGTACATACCGTGTTGGCTCAGAATATTCATGTTGCTCATTCTGTGATTCTAGCGGACAAATCTTTATTTTGAAGGAGTGTTTGAATTTGTTATTTAATGCCTTGATTAAATCCTGAGAATATGTCGCAATGCCACATTCTCTTGGAGGATACGAAGTGATGAATAAAATTTCGGGCAATCCCTTTTTGACCTTAGTAATAAACGACTTACCTAGTTTGGCACTAGGTTCTTTTTTTTGAATTCCTGCTAGTAGGATATTCGAACTTTTAACTACGATTCTATTTCTCATTGGGGATAGTATTTAGCATTAATTCTTGTAATAATTTAGACAAACTAACAGATGCACAACCAATTCGCTCATCGGCAGCGCCATAATAAATGTAAAGTGTATCTCCGAACAGTGCTGCTCCAGTAGGAAAACAGACATTGTTTACTTCTCCTTTTAGCTCCCAAACCAATTCGGGTTTGAACAGAGGATAGGGCAATCGGGCAATTTCTAGTGTAGGATTTTTTAAATCAAGTAGTCCTACGCAAGCCGTGTAAACGTACCCTGCTATAGTATCCTGCACACCATGATAAATAATTAGCCAGCCTAAATGGGTTTCAATAGGCGGGCAGCCACCACCGACATAACTGGCTTCGTGATCGTATTTTGGTTTTATCACGATGGGTTCATCAAAATGAATAAAATAATTTTGCCAGAATTTAGGTGTAATTTCTTCTAAATTGTCTGTGATTACTGCGATTTGAATATCTGGTTTTATTCGATGTAGGAAGACAAAATTTCCATTAATTTTTCTTGGAAAGAAAACTACGTTTTTGTCCCAAAGCAAAACTTTTTTGCCTTCTTTGTGTAGTACCCCCTCTCTGTTGTTGAAACGAAAATATTTTTCATCAAATTTCTTTTTACAGGATGCTAAACGACCAAATTCTTCGAAAGTAATTTCGGCAACGATTATTCCTTTTTTTTCCCAATTCACCAAATCTTTTGAAGTTGCCAAGGCGCCTAATGCATTGACTCCATCATAGGCGGTATAAGTAAGATAATAGAGATCGTCTATCTTTACAATTCGAGGATCCTCTATACCATGAGATTCGTAGTCAAATTCAGAAACTAGAATTGGAGTATCGTTTCGCTCTTCGACTAACAGAGGTCCATTTAGTTTGCAATAACCAATAGTAGAATAGTTTCCTTTGCTTACAGCTCTGTAAAAAAGATGAACGGTATTGCCTT
>JAYVGE010000013.1:0-13982 GCA_043772515.1 Flavobacterium sp.
GGCGCTGATGAAAAAGAAACCCTTGCTTTTCTTTGATTATATTCGAGGTTATTGGAAAGCCAAAACTGCCAAAACACCATTATTAGTATCTCAAGAGCAAGCAAAATTTATAAGAAATTACCGTTTACAGAAAATCAAAGAGAAACTTTTCTAACGAAAATTATCAACTCATAACTTATAACTCATAACTATTCTCTAATTTAGCCCATATTGTAAAATTATGATGCTCCTTCGCTATATCTCGCAAATAGGAAAATATTTCCTAATGCTAAAAGAAATTTTCAGCAAGCAAACCAAATGGTCTGTAATGAAAAACCTCATTTTTAAAGAAATTGATGATTTGGTCATTGGTTCACTCGGAATCGTAGCGTTTATCTCTTTCTTTGTAGGAGGTGTTGTAGCTATTCAAACCGCATTAAACCTTACCAATCCCTTAATCCCAACGTATCTTATTGGTTTTGCAACCCGTCAATCGGTAATACTAGAATTTGCACCAACGTTTATTTCTGTTATTATGGCTGGCAAAATGGGGTCTTTTATTACCTCTAGCATTGGCACTATGCGGGTTACCGAACAAATAGACGCCCTCGAAGTAATGGGGATTAACTCCTTGAATTACCTTGTTCTCCCCAAAATAATTGCCTTAATGCTTTATCCTTTTCTAATAGGAATTAGTATGTTTTTAGGCATCCTAGGCGGTTGGGTAGCTGGAGTATATGGTGGTTTTACCTCTAGTGCCGAATTTGTACATGGAGTTCAAATCGATTTTATTCCTTTTCATATTACATACGCCTTTATGAAAACATTAATTTTCGCCATGTTATTAGCAACAATCCCATCGTTTCATGGCTATTATATGAAAGGTGGTGCACTCGAAGTAGGTAAAGCAAGTACGGTTTCGTTTGTCTGGACATCGGTTACCATAATCCTATTTAATTATATACTAACTCAATTATTACTAGGATCATGATAGAAGTAAAAAATATTGAGAAATCCTTTGCTGGAACCAAGGTTCTAAAAGGTGTTACAACCGTTTTTGAAACAGGCAAAACGAATTTGATTATAGGACAAAGTGGCTCTGGAAAAACGGTATTACTAAAAAGCCTTTTAGGAATCCACACCCCCGAAACAGGCTCTATTTCTTTTGATGGGCGAATCTATTCTGAGCTCGAAGCAGATCAAAAAAGAGAGCTTCGAACCGAGATTGGAATGGTATTTCAAGGCAGCGCTTTATTCGACTCTATGACTGTAGCCGAAAACGTTGGTTTTCCATTAAAAATGTTTACTACAGATAAAGACTCTAAAATACAAGAACGGGTCGATTTTGTTCTAAAAAGAGTTAATCTTATTGATGCGCACAAAAAATTACCGTCAGAAATTTCTGGAGGAATGCAAAAACGGGTCGCCATTGCACGCGCTATTGTAAACAATCCAAAATACTTGTTTTGTGACGAACCCAATTCTGGATTAGATCCCAACACCGCCATTTTGATTGATAATCTAATCATGGAAATTACAGAAGAATACAACATTACAACTGTGATAAACACGCATGATATGAACTCGGTTATGGAAATTGGAGAAAACATTTTGTTCTTAAAAAACGGAGTAAAAGCGTGGGAAGGGACTAAAGAAGAGATTTTTAGAACCGAAAACGAAGCCATAGTCGAATTTGTATACTCGTCTAATCTATTCAAAAAAGTGAGAGAAGCCTATCTAAAAAGTTAACTTTACGAGTCCCATTCAAGAAAAAAAGGCATTACAATTCGATAAATTGTAATGCCTTTTTTTATTCTATAAAAACACAAACTAACCGTTTACTCTTATTTTCTTGGCGATTCCCTTAATTTCTTGTTCTTTACTTTTGGGATAGATGAGTAAAACATCGTCTTTATCTACGATTATAAAATCATTCAATCCATCTATCACAACGAGCTTTTTTCCTGCTGTTCTAATAATATTATTCGAAGCATTTTCTAGAATAACGGTCGCATTAACTACGGCATTATCTTGCTCATCTTTTGGCAATTTATCGTACAAAGAACCCCAAGTTCCTAGATCATTCCAGTCGAAAGTGGCGGGAAGCACTACTACGTTTTCTGCTTTTTCCATCACAGCGTAATCTATAGATACATTGACGGCTTTGGAGTATTCTTCTTGAATAAATTGCTTTTCATTCTCTGTATTATAGCAATCGTATCCTTTCATAAAAAGAGCAAACATTTCGGGTTGAAACTGTTCAAAAGATTTCAAGATAGCACTGACGCTCCAGATAAAAATCCCAGCGTTCCATAAATAATTCCGGCTTTGAATAAACTTTCTAGCTGTGGCATAATCTGGTTTTTCTCTAAATTGAACTACTTTTTTTATCGTACGACTGTCTAGTTTATCAAACTCAATATACCCATAACCTGTATTCGGGAATGTAGGCAAAATCCCCAGTGTCATCAAAGTATCTTCTCTTTCGCACAAATCGAAAGAACGTTGCAAATTAGAGACAAACTGCACCTCATCTTCTATCCAGTGGTCGCTTGGCGCAACAACCATAACCGCATTGGGGTTTTGTTTTTTAATTTTTAAAGAAGCGTACAAAATACAGGGAGCTGTATTTCGCATAGCAGGCTCCAACACAATCTGCTCTTGTTTTACCAAAGGAAGTTGCTCAAAAATCAAATCGTTATAGCTCTCGTGGGTAAGAATTAGTATGTTTTCCTTCGGAATCAATTGCGACAAACGACTGAACGTTTTTTGAATCAATGTTTCTCCAGTTCCTAACATATCATGAAATTGCTTCGGAAATTCGGTGGTACTTACTGGCCAAAAACGAGAACCAACTCCTCCTGCCATTAGTATTGCGTAATAATTTTTGTTCATTTTTTTGGGGTTGATTAGTAACCAAAGTTACTCTATTGCTGTCTTGTAAAATACAAAATCAGCAAATCTATTTATACTCTATAGAATTTAGATTCAGAAACGACAATTCGAAACTCCTTTTTATTTTAAACATTAAGGTGTCAGTAATTCAACCTCGGCATTTGGGTTAAACAAATACATTTTCCCAGAGCTTACTTCCAAACACTCGAAGCGTTTAGTTCGGATGGCTATTTTCTTAAAAACCTTTCCGTTAGAAATTCTAAACACACTTCCGTAAGGAATTTCAAAGACATAGTTATTGTCATTTTGTTTATCAAACTGTTTCAAAGCCAAAGCCAAAGTAGCATCGGTATCGCTACTCGCAGTAGGATTTTTGAAATGTCGTGCCAACAAAGGCAACAAATGATTTGGGAATATTTCGGGTCTGATAAACGGAATCATCAAACGCTGAAAGGTATGCTTCCATTCTACTCCATGAGGTTTTATGCTTCTTCCGTATTTTTCGAAAGCCACCAAATGCCCGATTTCATGAATCAAGGTAATTAGAAACTTATATTTATTGAGCGATGCATTAACCGTAATTTCATGTTTACCGCTGTGTGCTTTACGATAATCACCATGTCGGGTAACGCGTTCGTTTACAATTTTAAGATGCACTTGATGGCACACAATCAATTCAAAAACTGATTTGACAGCGTGCTCCGGAATGAATTTGGATAAGGTCTCGATCAATGGATTATGAATTAGGGGGTATACCTTTTACGGATTTGTCGAGGAAACCTCCAATACTTTTCCGTTATAATATTTATTCCCTGTTAGCGTAAAATCAAAAATATAATTGGCCATTTCTTTTGCCGAAATTGGCGCCTGATAACCTGGAAAAGCTTCTTGCAACATTTCGGTTTGAACAGAGCCCAATGCCAAAACATTAAAAGAAATCCCTTGCTGTTTGTACTCCTCTGCCAATAATTCTGACAAGGTAATTACTGCTCCTTTACTCGAACTATAAGCTGCTAGCCCAGCAAATTTAAGACTTCCTTGAATGCCTCCCATAGAACTAATAGTTACTACATGGCTTCCTTTTTGTAAATAAGGCAAGCAAACTCTCGTTAGATTGGCAACTCCAAAAACATTGACTTTGTAAATATTCTCAAAATCTACCTGAGTCGTTTCAGAAAATGGCTTAAGCAATAAACTCCCAGCATTATGAACGATAGCATCTGCTTTTTTCCATGATGACTCCAAAAAATCAGTTACTTTATGTAATTCCTCTTCGTTCGACAAATCTACAGACAGGCAAGTTATGTTTTTATTTTCTAATAAAATTTGAGGTGTTTTTCTAGAAAGTGCAAGAACTTTATGACCCGCATTGGCAAACTGCAACGCCAACTCAAAACCTATTCCTCTACTCGTACCTGTGATGATAATATTTTTCATAAAGCAAAAATAAACAAAACCTTCAAAAAAATAACATTAAAAGACCACGATTGTTGCTCTTGCAAAATAAAAAATGGTCGAATATTACTTATTTTTGTACGATCAAACAACCGTCGAAAAAGAATTAAAATGATCGAGAACATACTATTACAGGTAGCAAAAACAGAAGACATCTCGGGTGTACTAGCCTTACAAGAGTTATATCTCGTTTCTAATCTGACCGAAAAAGAAAAAGAGGGGGGCTTTGTCACAACTCCTTTTACGACTAAACAATTGCAAGAAATTATTGAGCAAGAAGGCTTGTTTTTGGCAAAAGACAACAACAGAATAATCGCTTATATTTTTGCAGCAAGTTGGGATTACTTCAGTCAGTGGCCTATTTTTCGTTATATGACGCCAATACTTCCAGACATACCGTTTAAGGATTTCAATATTACAACAACCAATAGCTTTCAATATGGTCCCATCTGTATCCGTGCAGACTACCGAGGGCAAGGGTTAATAAAACCTTTTTTTGAATTTATGAGAATTCACATGATCAAAAAATTTCCTTTGGCGATTACCTTCATCAACAAAACCAATAAACCATCTAAAAAAGCACATACCGAAAAACTAAATTGGTCAATTATCGGTAATTTTCAGTTCAATAATAATGAATATTATATTTTGGGGTATGATATGAATCTATGTGTTTTATAATTTTTTTTTTGCATTGAAGAATAAACCGAATTCCTTATTATCGCTATTCAGCACCGTACTTTCTTAAAATAATAAACCATTAAGCAATTTTGAAAATTAAGATTAACGATGTCTCAATACACAAAATTCCTTAATGGCTTAAAAAAATATTTTGACTCTAAGTAAAGATTTTGAAATAAAACTTGCAAAATTCAACAAAATTATTTTGGTCTTTTTCAAAGCAAAAAATCTTTAAAACATTTACTAAATATTAAGAAACCAACCCTCTCGAAATTACAATTCGTTGAATTTCTGATGTACCCTCATAAATTTGTGTAATTTTTGAATCCCGCATCATACGCTCGACATGATACTCGGATACATAACCGTTTCCGCCATGAATCTGAACCGCTTCATTGGCAACTTCCAAAGCAATTTCAGAAGCATACAGTTTTGCCATAGCCCCAGAGTGAGCAATATCTTTGCCTTCGTCCTTTTCGCAAGCGGCTTTGAATACCAATAAACGAGCTGCGGTTACTTTTACATACATATCTGCCAATTTGAAAGCGATGGCTTGGTGTTTGAAAATTTCTTTTCCGAAAGCTTTACGCTCTTGCGAATATTTTAATGCCAACTCGTAAGCGCCAGTTGCAATACCCAAAGCTTGAGAAGCAATTCCGATTCGACCGCCATTCAAAACATTCATTGCAAAACTAAATCCGAACCCATCTGCACCAATTCTGTTTTCTTTAGGAACAATCACATCGGTAAACATTAAAGAATGTGTATCGCTACCTCGAATTCCCATTTTCTTTTCTTTGGCACCAATATCAAACCCTTTCCATCCCTTTTCGACGATAAAAGCATTGATTCCTTTATGTCCTTTTTCTATATCTGTTTGAGCGATCACCAAATAGGTCGAAGCGGTAGAGCCATTGGTAATCCAGTTTTTTGTTCCGTTCAACAAATAATGATCTCCTTTGTCTATAGCAGTCGTTTTTTGCGAAGTAGCATCCGATCCTGCTTCTGGCTCAGACAAGCAAAAGGCACCAATTACTTCTCCTTTTGCAAGCGGAACCAAATATTTCATTTTTTGCTCTTCACTGCAATATTTCTCCATACCAGCACATACCAGAGAGTTGTTTACAGACATAATCACAGCTGCAGAAGCATCGACTTTTGCAATTTCGGTCATTGCCAAAACATAAGAAACACTGTCTAGTCCCGAACCTCCGTATTTGGTATCCACCATCATACCCAAAAAACCAAGCTCTGCCATTTTCTTTACTTGCTCAGTAGGAAATTTAGAATGTTCGTCACGTTCTATAACACCATCCAACAATTCGGCTTGAGCAAAATCTCTCGCTGCTTGTTGTATCATTAATTGCTCTTCGGTTAAATTAAAATCCATATTTATATTTCTTTGGTTATTTAAAATTTTCTACTGATGTAAAAAGAAAAAAGGTCTAAAAAGCGTCTTCACACTTATTCTTTTTTTATTATTGATCCTGTTGCATTTTGCAAATTTGTTCTATTTATATCTAAAAAAAGAAGTCAAAGATACTTTTTTATCGTGAAATTATCAATATAGATTTGTAATTTTGGATTATGAAAGTAGAATACTATAACGTTATCGGAGTTATGTCAGGAACTTCTCTTGATGGGGTAGATTTGGCAAACATTCAATTTAGATTATCCAATCAAAAATGGAGTTTTGAAATTACTAAAAACCAAACCATTCCCTACAGCAAACATTGGGTCGAGAAACTAAAATCGGCAGTCGATTATTCCTCTCTAGAGCTTACAAAATTGAACCAAGATTATACGCAACTTCTCGCTACTATCATTGTCTCTTTTATTCAAAAACATAAAATAAAAAACCTTGATGCCGTTTGTTCTCACGGACACACCATTTTGCACCAACCTCAAAACAGATTTACGCTACAAATAGGCAATTTACCCGAAATTTCGACTTTGATTAATCAAACCGTAATTTGCGATTTTAGAGTTCAAGACGTACAATTAGGCGGACAAGGCGCTCCTCTTGTTCCTATTGGAGATCAGATATTGTTTTCAGAATATCATTACTGTATGAATCTAGGGGGTTTCTCGAATGTGTCTTTTGAAGAAAACAACCAACGTATTGCTTTTGATATCTCTCCTGTAAACACCGTTCTAAACTTTTACGCCAACCAATTAGGCATGGATTATGATGACAAAGGAACCATTTCTAGAACAGGAAAAATCGACAAAGACTTATTAAAAGAACTAAATGATTTTCCTTTTTATCAAAAAAAATATCCAAAATCATTAGGTTTTGAATTTGTAAAAGAAGCCGTACTACCCCTAATCGAAAGCTACAAAATCTCCATCGAAGACAAACTACGCACTTTTACAGAACACATCGCTTTGCAAACAGGTCTGGCTTTGCCCAACAAAAAAGGAAAACTCCTCTTAACTGGCGGAGGCGCTTATAATGATTTTATCATCGAACGAATACAATTCTATTTACCCGAAATGGAAATTATAATTCCAGAGAACAAAATTCTAGAATTTAAAGAAGCTTTAATTTTTGCCTTGCTTGGAGTATTAAAATTAAGAGATGAAAACAATGTTCTTTCTAGCGTTACTGGCGCACAGCACGACCATAGCTCCGGAAAAATATACCTAAGACAAGCTCCCTAAATGGCATTGCTATTTCATCCGTTTTTACATACAAAATATCAATTTAATTTAAAAAATTAACGAAAAATAAATCATACCTTAGTTAAAACAATAAATTAATTTTAAATTTGTAATTCCTCCTAAAATTAAAACACTATGAAAAAACTTTTCTTAGCTGCGACACTAGCTATTTCTGCCTTATTTCCTGTAATAAATGCACAAAAACAAATTGATTTTGATGGAATTCAAATCCCAAGAACAATTAAGTTTCAAAACAAAACCTTACTCCTTAATGGGGCTGGGTCAAGATCAAAAATGTGGGTCGAAGTATACATTCAAGCACTGTATTTATCACAACTATCCCAAGATGCTAACCAAATAATCGAGAGTGATACCGAAATGGCCATTCGAATACAAATAACCTCTACTTTAGTATCCTCTGGCAAACTAACTCGAGCAATGAACAATGGTTTCGAGAAATCGGCAGGAGACAATCTAGCCGCATTAAGGCCCAAAATTGAATTGTTTAAAAGTATGCTCTCGGATGAAATAACCGAAAAAGATGTTTTTAATTTAATATACAACCCAGACGACACTTCGGTATGGGTGTTTAAAAACGATGCTTTGAAAGGCAAAATTCCAGGATTCGATTTTAAAAAAGCATTATTCGGAATCTGGATTTCAAACAAACCCGTAGACGAAGAACTTAAAAAAAGCCTATTAGGTCAATAAAAAAGTTCATTTCCCAAAAAAAATTCCAATTTCCTCTCTTCGATTTAAAAGAAAAGGAATTGGATTTTTTTGTTTTAGCATAACAAAATAGTACACAAAAGTTAGAGCCAATTAGAATACGCTGGTATTTAACAAAAAAAAATAAAAAACACATAATTCGCATTATTCTATTTTTTACATTTGCGCCAATTAAACATATCGCAACAAAATGAAAGATTTACTAAAGAAATTCGAAAATAAAGAGCCTGAAATTATTTTTAATTGGAAAGATTCCGAAACAGAAGCTGAGGGGTGGACAGTAATTAATTCGCTACGAGGTGGAGCTGCAGGCGGAGGAACTAGAATGAGAAAAGGATTGGACATGAATGAAGTTTTGTCTTTGGCAAAAACCATGGAAGTAAAATTTTCGGTTTCTGGACCAGCTATTGGTGGTGCAAAATCTGGAATTAATTTTGATCCAAATGACCCAAGAAAAAAAGGGGTATTACAACGTTGGTACAAAGCCGTTTCTCCTTTATTAAAAAGTTATTACGGAACAGGTGGCGATTTGAATGTTGATGAAATTCACGAAGTAATCCCTATGACCGAAGAATGTGGTGTTTGGCATCCGCAAGAAGGTGTTTTTAATGGTCACTTCAAACCAACAGAAGCAGATAAAATTAATAGAATCGGACAATTGCGTCAAGGAGTTGTTAAAGTAATCGAAAACCCGAAATTTTCTCCAGATGTTGCTCAAAAATTTACCATCGCTGACATGATTACTGGTTTTGGTGTTGCCGAAGCGGTACGCCATTTTTACAATATTTATGGAGGATCTGTAAAAGGAAAGAAAGCGATTGTTCAAGGTTTTGGAAACGTAGGATCCGCTGCCGCTTTTTACTTGGCAGAAATGGGTGCAAAAGTAGTCGGAATCATTGACCGTGATGGTGGTTTGATTAACGAAAATGGCTTTACTTTTGAAGAAATTAGAACCTTATTCTTAAACAAAGATGGAAACAAATTAGTAGCCGAAAACATGATTCCTTTCGAAGAAATTAATCAAAAAATATGGTCCATTGGAGCCGAAATCTTCACTCCTTGTGCTGCTTCTCGATTGGTAGCCCAAAGTCAGATAGACAGCATGATTACTTCTGGCTTAGAAGTGATTTCTTGTGGTGCCAATGTTCCCTTTGCCGACAAAGAAATCTTTTTTGGCTCGATTATGGAAGCCGTAGATCATAAAGTAAGTCTTATTCCTGACTTTATTTCAAACTGCGGAATGGCTAGAGTTTTTGCTTATTTTATGGAAAAGAAAGTACAAATGACCGATGAAGCTATTTTCTCTGACACCTCTGAAATCATCAAAAAAGCAATCGAAAAAGCATATCAACTTAATCCTTCGAAAACGAACATTAGTGCAACAGCATTCGAAATTGCTTTGAAACAGCTTACATAACAAAAAAACACTCGTTTTTAATAGACAGGGATTAAATTTGATTTTCGAGCACCATTTGAAAATCAAATTTGATTCCTGTTTTTTTTTAATAAAGCCCTGAATTTTATTAGAATCATAACTTTTAGTATTGACAATTTTTAGTACATTTCGACGTTTTTAATACTGTTCTTTTAAAATATAAAAAAAATGATTTTCACCATTTCTTCAGATCAAAAAAAAGCGTTACTGGTCTCTTCTCTTTTGTATGCCACACTGCTGCTAGTTTTGTTCTTTATTCGTTTTTGGCCTCCTGCAAACTTGACTCTATTGGCTAGCGGCGGCGGTGGCGGTGGCGTAACCCTAAATTTTGGCGACAGTGATTTGGGTTCGGGAGCAAACTACAAAAGTGATGCTTTGGAAATAAAAAATGAAATCAAGCAAACTCCTTTAAAAACAACTCCAGAGGAAGCTACTTTAGTTCAAGAAAATCTTTCGGAAGAAAGTGTTAGTCTTCCGCAGAAAATAAAAACCGTAAAAACTAAAGCTGTAGTAAAACCCCAAACAAAGCCAGAAGTCGTAAAACCTAAAGTATCAAACAATACCAACGATGCCTTGGCCAGTATTCTAAAAGGATCGAATAAAGGTGGCGATGGAGACGATAAAACCTCAGGAAACAAAGGAAAATCGAATGGTAATCTAAATGCCAACGGCTATTACGGAACGGGTGGTTCTGGTGGAGGAACAGGCGGAGGAAATGGCACCGGAAACGGGATAGGCACTGGTAGCGGATATGGTTCTGGTAACGGAGGTGGTTCTGGTAGCGGTTCTGGCGGAGGAAGCGGTTACTCTTTGGGAAATAGAAAAGCACTCTCTAAACCCGCACCAAAATA
Organism: Flavobacterium sp.; assembly: GCA_043772515.1. GTDB lineage: Bacteria > Bacteroidota > Bacteroidia > Flavobacteriales > Flavobacteriaceae > Flavobacterium. Next base: position 10,690 of record JAYVGE010000013.1, read on the forward strand.
CACCTGCAACGAATCTGGAAAAGTAGTCGTTGAGGTTTCTGTAGATAGAAATGGCACCACTACAAACGCAGTTGCAGGAGTAAAAGGAACAACAAATACGGCAAAATGTTTGCTAGACCAAGCCCGAATCGCTGCCCTTAATACCAAATGGGACGCTAACGATAATGCTCCCGAGAAACAGGTGGGAAAAATAGTTTATAACTTCAATTTGAATTAAAAACAGTAGGAGTACTCCTTTTTTGTCTGTCTTTGAGAGAAACGAAGCAATCACATTGCGCCTTTTTCTCGATGATCGACTACCGATACTTTTGTTAGTGGGTTTGTTTCGTTCCTACCATTGACTTTGTGTGTGTTTTTTTTTTGCGTGAGGGATAGAAGCAAATTACCCCGTAATGCATATAGCCCGACCGCAATAGAAAAAGGGGCAGGTCATCGGTATCACAAGTTGCCCCTTTTTCTATTGTGGTCACGCCCTAATGGTTCTGAAAAGCAATTTTGAAATGTTATTTTGGACTGGTAGCAATTACAAACTTTAGATTGTTTTTTACGCCAATTTGCAATACGTCTACTAAATCCTGCACTTGTAGATTAAAAGGAATTCTTACAATAACTGTTTGATCTTTTTCGGTACTTATTTTAGACATTAAAGTTGTTTCTAGTTCTCCAAAAGAAACAGGCTGTTTGTCGATATAGAATTTTTTGTCTTCTGTAACCGACAAACTAATGTATTGTTTATTGGTTTTTTCATTGGATTTGGCTTTTGGCAAAGTCATTTTGATGACATTTGGATTTGCCAAAGTAGAGATAATTAGAAAAAACAACAATAAAAAAAACATAATATCACTCAAGGACGAAGTCGCTACTTCGGCATGAAATCTTCTTTTTCGTTTTATAGACATAGCTAAGATCTTTGAATAATATTGACAAACTCTAATATTTGTTTTTGAATTTTTAAGGCAAAATTGTCAATTTTTCCGTTTAATAAATGATAAGCACTATAGGCAATGATTCCGACAATTAATCCCGATCCGCTACTGATCATTTTTTCGTACAATCCTCCAGAAATATTCCCAATGCTTATATTTTCTGTTACCGAGATGCTGTAGAATATTTTTATGACTCCAGAAATGGTTCCGATAAATCCCAATGTAGGTGCAATACCGGCAATAAGTCCCAAATGTCCTAGTTTTTTTTCCATTTCACCAATTTCTATGTCGGCGGCTCGATCCATGTTCGATTCTATTTCGGTAATAGGTCTCCCGATGACTAATATTCCCTCTTTTATAATGGCTCCAGAAGCTGTAGTATTTCTCTCTACAATCGAACGCGCTAAATCTAAATGGCCCCCATTTAAATTATCACGAATATCTTTCATCAAATTTTGATCTATTTTTGAGGCTTTATCAATGTACAAATAGCGCTCGATAATAAGATAAAAAGTATAAAATAAGAGTATTGCAATTGGAATTAGAAAGAATCCTCCTTTGAGAATAAAACCCAAAACAGAGATCTCGGTGTTGGGAGCTATTTTTTGGATTACTACGCTTGAAGTGGCATTTGCAATGGTATCGGCTTGTAATTGTATAAAAGTAAACATATATTATTATTGGTTTTTATTCATTAATTCTAAAAAATACTTCAATTTTGCACTAAAGATACTTTTCGATATAGTATTAAACTAAAAAAAATCCAAAATATTTTAAAAGACAACTCTTTTTACACCAAAAAATGAACTATCAAGAAACTACAAACTGGATGTTTAATCAACTTCCGATGTATCAATTACAAGGGGCTTCGGCTTACAAAAAAGATTTAACCAACGTTTATTTACTAGCAGAACACCTAGAAAATCCTCAGAAAATGCTTCGATGTATTCATGTTGCAGGTACCAACGGCAAGGGATCGACCTCGCACATGCTCGCCTCTGTACTACAAGAAGCAGGCTACAAAGTAGGCTTGTACACTTCTCCCCATCTAAAAGATTTTAGAGAGCGCATTAAGATTAACGGAATCGAAATATCGGAAGCTTTTGTTTGTGATTTTATTGAAAAAAATAAAACTTTTTTTGAAGCCAATGATATGAGTTTTTTTGAGATGTCGGTCGGATTGGCTTTTGATTATTTTGTTAAGGAAAAAGTTGATCTCGCAATTATTGAAGTTGGACTCGGTGGAAGATTGGATGCCACCAATATAATTACCCCACTTGCATCGGTAATTACCAATATAGGAATCGACCATACGCAATTTTTAGGAAACACACTAGAAGCAATTGCATTCGAAAAAGCAGGAATAATAAAACCCCACATACCTATAATAATAGGAGAATACACCCCCGAAACCAAACCCATTTTTTTGACACAAGCCAAAGAAAAAAAGGCAACACTCTATTTTGCTTCCGATTTGATTCTGCAAAATCCTCCTTCGGATCTACTCGGCGATTACCAGATTCATAACAAAAAAACCGTTTTACAAACTATTGCGGTGCTAAATGAATTAGAACAAATAAACGTATCGACAGCCGACATTCGAAATGGATTGTTGCAGGTAGTCCAGAATACCGGTCTTTTGGGGAGATGGCAGCAATTGGGAAGATTCCCTAAAATCATTTGCGACACGGCACACAACAAAAACGGATTGAAGCTTGTAATAGATCAAATTAAAAAAGAAAAATATAGCAACCTACACATTATATTGGGAGTAGTGGATGATAAAGATTTAGACGAAATTTTACCTTTATTTCCTAAAAAGGCTTCTTATTATTTCTGTAAACCGAATATCCCTAGAGGCTTAGAGGCTTCTATTTTACAGGAAAAAGCAAAGAAATACCAACTCTTAGGCGATTTATTTAATTCTGTTTCTGAAGCTTATACCAAAGCTAAAATGATTGCCACAAAAAACGATTTCATTTTTGCTGGCGGTAGCACCTTTGTAGTAGCCGAATTACCTATAAGTACGTTTTCTTGATTCTTCACTGTAATTTCCTTAAGTATTCTTCTCAAAAAGAAAAGTACAACTGTGCTTTTTATCTAAATTAATGACGGTTTCAACTTCCGTAACGAACTATAGACAGTTTTACAGATTGTAAAATATTTTTTCTTACTTTTTGCACATTGGCTAACTCATTAAAAAATAAAAGCTTAGAAATTAATTTAAATAAAACTCATTATTTTTTCATAAAAATAATTGCATAATCAAAAAACTAGCGTATATTTGCACACGCAATAACGGCAAACAAATCTAAGGATTAAAAGCCTAAATTGAAAGTGGGGCGATTAGCTCAGCTGGTTCAGAGC
>JAYVGE010000014.1:0-5314 GCA_043772515.1 Flavobacterium sp.
CCCAAAAAAGATAAAAATTTATGGAAATGGTGGCAAAATGTTACCATTATCTAACGCTCTTTTTTGTCCCCTAGATCCGACTGAAAACGCTATCGAAATTATAGGAGAAAAAGACGGAAATTTTGGGGATGACGACTATATTCTTTTTTATGGAGAAGGGATTGATACTTGGAATGAGGAAAGTAAAACGTTTAATAATTTATACGATACAAAATCATATTATTACATCACTACACAAGGAAACGAGGGCAAAAGAATTCAAGATTTACAGCAACCCACTGGTAGTAGTACTCTTTTGTTAAATACTTTTGATGATCATCAATTTCATGAAATAGACCAAGTAAATATTAATCATTTAGGACGGAAATGGTTTGGAGAATCCTTTGAGATAAAAACCGACCAAGAGTTTGAGTTTAGTTTTCCTAATATCGACTTGTCTGTACCTATGCAAATAAATGTGAGTGCAGTTTCGGCTGCTTATACTCCTACCTCGTTTACTGTAAATGCTAACAATTTGGCTGTTGGTGTACTGAACTTTCCTGTAATAAACAGCAATACAGATGTTGGCTTCAATACAGGTTATCTGCCAAATAACACTGCTTTTGCGAGTTCAGAAAATGTAAAAATAAGACTTTCTTATAATAATAATAGTGTTCCAGGTGCTAAGGGTTATCTTGATTATATACACCTAATTGGCAAAAGAAAGCTTCAGGGCTATGGTAAGCAATTTCGCTTTCAATACGATTTATCTGATTCTGACCTAGGGATTGTGAGTTATACTCTTTCAAATGCGGCTAGTATTTCTCAAGTTTGGGATGTTACCGATATTTACAATGTGTATAAAGTTGAAAATGCAAAACAGAGTTCTTTTGCTTTTAAAGCAAGTTTGGGTGAAATTAGAAAATACACTACCGTTGATGCGGCGGATTATTACACTCCTTTAATAGGTGATAAAACAAAAATCGCTAACCAAAACTTAAAGGGAACGGTGTTCAAAAACGCCCAAGGACAATTTCAAGATATTGACTACGTAATTCTCACTCCTGACTTTTTAAAGTCTCAAGCAGAAAAATTAGCTAATTTTCATCGTTCTTATTCTAAATTGAATGTAAAAGTGATTACACTGGAGTCTATTTATCAGGAGTTTTCTATGGGCAAACAAGATATTGCCGCCATTCGCAATTGTATTAGGTATATTTATGACAATGCCTCGGCAACCGAGAAGAAACTAAAATACATAAATCTATTTGGAGACGCATCTTATGATTACAAAAACAGAATAGCAAACAATACGAACATTGTACCAATTTATCATGCCTTAAATAGTCATACCTCGGGAGAAAGTTCTTTTGCATCGGATGATTTTTATGGATTAATGGATGCAGATGAAGGAAATGTCGTCTCTGATTTTGGGGGTATTGATATTGCTGTAGGAAGAATGTTGGTGGTAGATAATAAGCAAGCTTCAGAAATGGTAAACAAAATTATAGAGTACCATGATGTAAAATCGTACGGAAACTGGAGGAATAATTTCGTTTTAATAGCAGACGATTCCGATAAATCGTCAGATAATACTTTGCAAAATAAGCAAAACAATTTATCAGACATTATTTCTAGTGAGAAGCCATTTTTAAATATCAAAAAAATATTTTTAGACTCCTATGTTCAGGAAGCCTCAGCTGGGGGTTTTAGATATCCAAAAGCACGTACTGACTTTTTTAATGCATTCGAAAAAGGCGCACTTGTTTTTAATTATCTAGGACATGGAGGAGAAGACGGATTAAGTGGTGAACGTATCTGGGAAAAATCGGATGGACAGAACCTAAGTAATCAATACAAATACCCTTTATTTATTACTATAACCTGCGAATTTTCGCGATTTGATAATCCCTCAAGACCTACGGCTGGAGAATATACCTACTGGAATCCAAAGGGAGGGGCTGTTTCTCTCGTTACAACGATTCGTTCAATAGGTCAGTACAGTGCTGAGATTTTTAACGATAGGTTTTCTGAAAATTTATTGTCGTACCGCTCCAATCAATACACGTCTATTGCTGAGGCTTTGCGAATTTCAAAAAACAGTAACTCTAATTCTGCAACCAATGTAGTTTTTTATATTGGGGATCCTGCCTTAATGCTCGCCATACCCAAACCAAAAATAAAGTTAACAAAAGTAAATGACATTCCGATAACTCAAGCCTTTGATGATCTTAAATCCTTGGCAAAAATAAAATTGACAGGACAAATAACCGATGAAAATGATGCTCCATTATCCAAATACAATGGTGAGCTTTCTACGATGATTTATGATAAGAATATATCAAAAAACACTTTGAATAATGATGGATTTAGTCCATCTATGAGTTTTAACGTTTTGGGGGAAACTCTTTTTCGAGGGAATGCTTCTGTTATCAACGGTAATTTTGAATTTAGTTTTATAGTTCCAAGAGATATCCGAATTCCTGTCGGTAATGGGAAAATAAGTTTTTATGCCAAAAATGGAGTGATGCTCGAAAACCAAACTGGAGTCGACACATCAATTAAAGTAGGGGGTATAAATGAAAATGCTCCTGCAGACAATATTAGCCCAAAAGTAAAGTTATATATGAATACGGAGGCATTTGTTTCGGGAGGGATTACCAATGAATCTCCTTTTTTATTAGTCAATCTTGAAGATGAAAACGGGATAAATACTGCCAGCGGAATTGGTCACGATATTGTAGCAATACTAGACGGTAATGCTAGTAATCCCTATATTTTGAATGATTATTATCAAACAAAATTAGATGATTATACCAAGGGTACAATTCGATTTCCATTGCGCGGTTTAGCTGTTGGTATTCATAACATCACATTCAAAGCTTGGGATGTTTATAATAATCCTGTAGTTTCTGAGATTCAATTTGTTGTAGTCGGAGATGAAGATATAACAGTAACACAGGTGTTAAATTATCCAAATCCATTTGTTAATTATACCGAATTCTGGTTTACTCACAACAAACCTTACGAACCTTTAGAGGTACAGGTTCAGGTAATGACCATAACAGGAAAAGTGGTTTGGACAAAAAATCAGCTAGTTACTACGGATGGTTTTTTATCTAAAGAAATTACCTGGAACGGGAAAGATGATTTTGGAGACAGCATAGGAAAAGGGGTTTACATATACAAATTGACTGTAAAATCGACATTGAATAATAAAAGAGTTGAAAAATTTGAAAAACTTGTAATCCTTTAATATAATACTATATTTGTATAACCAAACATTTAAAATAAAAATGAAAAAAACAGCTTACCTCTTTGCATTTCTTTTTATCGCTTCTTTTGCAAAAGCACAAGACCGAATAATAACCACAGGTGTACCATTTTTATTGGTAGCCGCAGACGCTAGAGCAGCTGGTATGGCAGATCAAGGTGTCGCCACATCTGCAGATGCCTATTCGCAACAATGGAATCCCGCAAAATATGCTTTTGCTACAGATAAACATGGGTTTTCGGTAAGTTACACTCCTTATCTTACCTCTTTGGTAAACGATATTTCGTTAGGGCAAGTAACGTATTACAATAAGTTTAATGAGCGAAGTGCTTTTGCATCGAGTCTTCGGTATTTTAGTTTAGGGGAAATTGAGCTTAGGAAAGACGAAATCGAGTCTCCTCGGGTGGTAAAACCTTCTGAATTTGCGTTGGACTTATCTTATGCACTTAAATTAAGCGAAACTTTTTCTATGTCTGTTGCTGGTCGGTATATTAATTCAAATTTAGGAATAACTACAGAAGGACAAAGTAATGCTGCCGCAACATCATTTGCTTTTGATTTGTCTGGGTTTTATCAATCGGAAGAAATGGCGTATAGTGATTTCAACGGAAGATGGAGAGCTGGTTTTAATATTCAAAACGTGGGACCAAAGATTAATTACGATTTAGATAAATCGAAAAATGGGTCTAACTTTCTTCCTTCCAATCTTAAGATTGGTACTGGTTTCGATTTTATTTTTGACGAATACAATAAGGTAGCCTTAAATGTAGAATTCAACAAGTTATTAATACCTACTCCAAAAGATTCTAACGGTGATGGTGTAGTTAATGGAGAAGACCGAGCAGAATACAATAAAATAGGATGGGTTTCAGGGGTTTTTAAATCCTTTGGTGATGCTCCAGATGGTTTTGGCGAAGAGTTAAAAGAAGTTACTTATTCTGTAGGGGCAGAGTATTTGTACCAAGATTCGTTTGCTATGAGAATGGGGTACTTTCATCAAAGTCCTGAAAAAGGTGCGCAAAAATTCTTTTCTCTCGGAGCAGGATTTAAGTACAATGTAGTAAAAGTAGATTTATCGTACTTATTCTCGGCATCAAAGATAAATAATCCTTTAGAAAACACGCTTCGTTTCTCTTTGACCTTCAATTTTGGAGATAAATATGAAACCTATTAGAGTATATTAAAATTTTTGATTAAAAATCCAAATTTCAACGTTGAAGTTTGGATTTTTTTTACACATTTAAATAATGAAAGAAATAAGTATTACCTCCAATTTCACTGTTTTTGATTCGAAAGCAGAATTACCAGAAAACATTCAAAACTTAATGGAGCAAGCAGTAGCTGTCAGAAAGAATGCCTATGCACCGTACTCTCAATTTCGAGTAGGAGCAGCCTTGCTTTTAGATAATGAAGAGATTGTTTTGGGGTCTAATCAAGAAAATGCAGCTTATCCTTCTGGACTTTGTGCAGAACGAGTGGCGATTTATCATGCTGGAGCCGTTTATCCTAATGCCAAAATATTAAAATTGGCGATTACTGCCGCTTCAGATACCAATAAAACAACAGCTCCAATTCCGCCTTGTGGATCTTGCAGACAATCGATAGCAGAATACGAAATAAGGCAAGATACCCCAATAGAAATCTATTTTATGGGAGAAACGGGTTCGATTTATAAATCGGAGTCCCTAAAAAACTTGCTGCCTTTTATGTTTGATAAAAAGTTCTTGTAAAAAATCTAAAAATTAGCTTTTAAATTTCAGTTCTTAGTTGGAATGTCTTATTTTTGCATTTCGCAAATTTGTGGGAGGAAACTATTTTGCGTCATAAGCAATAATTGATAACACAATAACACTTTAGCAAAGCAAAAATTTAGATGAAAGAAGTTACAAAAGAGGTATATTTAAAGTGGTATGAAGATATGCTACTTTGGAGAAAGTTTGAAGACAAACTAGCAGCATTATCCATTCAACAAAAAGTTAGAGGTTTTCTACACCTATATAATGGTCAAGAAGCGGTACTAGCAGGTGCATTGCACGCTATGGATTTGACAAAAGACAAAAT
>JAYVGE010000015.1:0-2222 GCA_043772515.1 Flavobacterium sp.
CTATTATCGAAACGCAAGCCGGTGACGTTTCTGCATATATTCCAACTAACGTAATTTCGATCACTGATGGTCAGATTTTCTTAGATGGAGATTTGTTTAATTCAGGAGTTCGTCCAGCGATTAACGTAGGTATTTCGGTATCACGAGTTGGAGGTAATGCCCAGATTAAATCAATGAAAAAAGTAGCAGGTACATTAAAACTAGACCAAGCACAATACCGCGAATTAGAGGCGTTTGCTAAATTTGGTTCAGATTTGGATGCTGTAACTTTAAATGTAATTGAAAAAGGAAAAAGAAACGTTGAAATCTTAAAACAAGGTTTGAATGATCCATATACTGTTGAAGATCAAGTTGCGATTATCTACGCTGGTTCTAAAAACTTATTGAGAAATGTTCCTGTAAATAAAGTAAAAGAATTTGAGAAAGACTTCTTAGAATTCTTAAACAACAAACACAGAGAAGTACTTGATGCTTTGAAAGCTGGTAAATTAGATGACAAAATTACTGATGTTATTGAAAAAGTAGCAAAAGAACTTTCAGCAAAATATAATTAATATTGAAGTCAGAAGTTAGAAGTAGGAAGTCAAACCCTAATTTCTAACTTCTATCTTCTAACTTCTAACTTTTTAAAATGGCAAATTTAAAGGAAATCCGTAATAGAATTACTTCCATTTCATCGACGATGCAAATTACATCGGCTATGAAAATGGTATCTGCAGCAAAGCTAAAGAAAGCACAAGATGCAATCACCGCTATGCGCCCTTATGCCGAAAAATTAACCGAATTATTGCAAAATCTTTCTGCAACACTTGATGGTGATGTAGGCGGAGATTTTACTTCACAACGCGAAGTAAAAAAAGTATTACTTGTAGCCATAACTTCTAACAGAGGTTTGTGTGGTGCATTTAATTCAAACGTAATTAAGGAAGCTAAAATCCGTTCTGAATATTACGCAGGAAAACAAGTTGATATTTTTGCAATTGGTAAAAAAGGAAATGATGTTTTAGGCAAATCACTTTGTGTGGTCGATAATCAAAGCGCTATTTTTGATGTATTAACTTTCGATAACGTGGCGAAGATTGCAGATGTGTTAACTCAAAAATTTATTTCAGGCGAATATGATAAAATCGAATTGATTTACAATCAGTTCAAAAATGCTGCGACACAAATCGTTCAAACCGAACAGTTTTTGCCTTTGGCACCAATAAAATCAGATAAGCCAGTGGCTACGGGAGATTATTTATTTGAACCTTCAAAAGAGGAAATTGTATTGACATTGATTCCTAAATCTTTGAAAACACAATTGTACAAAGGGATTCGCGATTCATTTGCTTCAGAGCACGGAGCGCGTATGACTGCCATGCACAAAGCAACAGACAATGCAACAGACTTAAGAGATCAGTTGAAACTGACCTACAACAAAGCACGTCAAGCGGCTATTACAAACGAAATTTTAGAAATCGTTGGAGGAGCAGAAGCCTTGAAGGGGTAGTCCTCTAAACCTTGCTTCGACAAGCATTAGACCGAGTTCACGCCAAGTCTCTGCCTTCGAGAAAGGGGGTAATTAGAACAGAAAAGCCAGTAATTTTTTTACTGGCTTTTCTGTTTTTTATTTAATATAGTAATGGGAATTCATTAATTTTATTTTTTAAAAGATATAAAAATGGCAATAGTTTATAAATTTTCAGATTTAGATTTGACCAAAACTTACAGCTATGCAGACTATTGCTATGGCAGTTTCAAGAGCGTGTAGAGCTGTTAAAAGGAAAAATATTCGAGATGAGCCCTGCTCCATCTCGCAAACATCAGATCGTTTCTAAGGTTTTGAATAGATATTTGGATCTGTTTTTGAGCATCATTCTTGTGGGTTATATGATGCCCCTTTCTGATGTTCGGCTAATAGATTTTAAGAAAAGCATCGATGACAAAAAAAATTTCTCGGTTGTGCAACCTGACCTTTGTGTGATTTGAGACGAACCAAAATTGGTTGACAGAGGCTCTGTATAGGATATCCTGATTTGGTTATAGAAATTTTATCGTCTGTGGAATTCCAAAAAAAAAATGGGGATAAAATCCAATCTCTACCAAGAAAACCAAATCAAAGAATATTGGATTGTTGATCTGACAGAGCACTCCATTTTTTCCAGCCCTTGATTTTGAAATTAAAAAAATATTTGAATAATAATGGAAGCAAATTTTTGTTCGCTTTCTTATTTTTTCTC
>JAYVGE010000016.1:0-2218 GCA_043772515.1 Flavobacterium sp.
ACGCAATTACAATATAGCCTGACTTTTTTCTCCTCACCTCAGGTTTTCTCTTTTCGATAGAGGAGGGATTGGGTTGTATTATAATTAGGTTTGGTATAACTATTTTGATTAGTCCTTTTTATTTTTTGAACAGTAGCTCGATAATTTTGTCGTAAATAGCCGTATTTTGATATACTCCTTTAAACTTTTCGGCACCTGGTCCGTAGGCAAAAACAGGAACAGGAACTGCCGTATGGTCGTCTGTACTAAAATTGCCATGAACATACCCCTGCTCGACACTTCCATCGATTAGAGAAAGCCCCCCTGTTTCATGGTCTGCGGTCACGATAAGCAGCGTTTCCTTGTTATGATCGACAAACTCCATGGCGAGACCAACGGCTTTATCAAAGTCCAAAAGTTCTCGAACTACGTATTCCATGTCATTTTTATGTCCGCCATAATCTATTTGTGCCCCTTCTTCCATAATAAAGAAAGGTTTAGACGATTTTGCAAAAGTGTGGCACGTTTTGACCAAAGCTCTTTCTAGAAAATCACCTCTTCCTTCTTTTTTAGAAACCACCGAAGCATTATCTAAAACGACAAATCGTGGGTTTTGGATAGTGCCTAAATCACTAAATTGGCTTGAAAAATCATATCCATTTTGCTTTAATACTAAGGCTAGATTCTGACTGTCTTTACGTTTTGTAAATTCTTCTAACCCACCACCAATAAAAACATCGCAAGGATTTAGTACAAAATCGAGAGCTATAGCTTCGTTATAACTTCGGTCAATTTGATGTGCATAAAAAGCTGCTGGAGTAGCATCTGTTGCATTTCCTGAGGAAATAATAGCGGTTTGATAGTTCTTTTTAGCTAGCTTCTGAACGATTGATTCCAATGGTTTCCCATCAGGTCCCATTCCTAAAAACCGATTATTACTTTTAAACCCTGTAGCCATTGCCGTTGCTCCTGCTGCGGAATCGGTAATATAACTATCGGAAGCGTTGGTAATAGAAAGACCCTGAGTAGGAATATTAAACATATTTAATTGACCTTTATTGGCTGTACAACCTGCATAAATCTGAGTAAGTCCCATCCCGTCTCCTATGAGCAAAATTATATTTTTGGGAGGTATGTTTTTTAGGAATCCCTCCTTGTTTTTGGGAGTGTAAGGCTTGTAGAATTCTGTATTTTGATACGAAAATTTTTTTCTGTTACCGATAAATTTCGTTAGATCGGTGATTTTATCCGTTGCGATATAATCTGCTCCTAAGTTCATAAGTGTAATCCAAGTATTGACATTGTCGTTTGTAGCCCAAAAACGTATTTTTTTGTTTTGACTGTGAACCGTTTTAATCAAAGATTGCAGTTTTTCTAAATCGGGTTTAGTCAAAACCCCTTTTCCGTTCCAAACGGTATAATTTTTCAAATCATCACTTATCATTTCGATTCGAGCCAATTGTTCAGACGAGTATATTTTTCCTATTCTTGCATCAAAATGAATAAAATCGGGATATTGTTCCCATAGAGAAGGTTCTGGCACATTGCCAGAAATTACTATTTTCAGGTTAGAGTTCGAAGTAATCTCTGGATACAAATACAGCTGTTTCAATAGAATATTTAGCGTGGTTGTGGCATCGGTTTTAATATCAATCATTAAAACTAATGGCTTATTATTGGCATAAACAGTACCGTTTAATGCTTTTATTTTGGAAGCAAGAGGTTCTAAATACATTTTTTTTAATGTATTCACAGGTTTAATTTCGCTTGTCGTATGGGCTACAAACAATTCGTTATTAACCCCATACACATCCGCTTCGACAGAGCCAACTTGGTTGGCATAGCTTTCATAAAATGGCAGTGCATTTGCGTAGTCATTATGCGAATGAATGTTTGAAGAGCTGTACTCTTGTGCGTGCAATGACAAGAGCATACTCAGTAAAAAAAAGGTTAAGATATTTTTCATTTGCAAGTACTTTTTGTTTTTTCAATAGCGTTAAAATCCTCCTATTCTATCGATTTTTTTACGATATTGAGAAAGGAGACAATCTCAATTAGTAGTGTAAATAAGTTCAAACATTTTAGGCTTAAAAAAAATATAAGCCTCCCCGAATTGACTATTTTGTATGCATCACTACCTTATGCGAATCAAGGGTTAAAATATTAAGTTTATAAAGGCAGCTGCTATCTTACCAAATAGATGCACTAATAATCCTTTTGTTGATCTAACTTTGCAAGC
>JAYVGE010000017.1:0-5274 GCA_043772515.1 Flavobacterium sp.
CTCAAAAAAGGAGACATCGTTATTTATGAGTCTACGGTTTATCCGGGTGTTACAGAAGAGGAATGTGTGCCTGTCTTAGAAAGGATTTCTGGACTTAAATTCAATATTGATTTTTTTGCAGGCTATTCTCCAGAACGAATAAATCCGGGGGATAAAGAACATACCGTAGATAAAATTTTGAAAGTTACCTCGGGTTCAACTCCAGAGATTGGTCAAAAAGTCAATCAATTGTATCAATCTGTAATTACAGCAGGAACCTATCTTGCGCCTTCTATAAAAGTAGCCGAAGCAGCTAAGGTAATCGAAAACTCACAACGGGATATTAATATTGCCTTTGTCAATGAATTGGCAAAAATATTCAACATTTTAGAAATCGATACGCAAGCTGTCTTGCAAGCTGCAGGGACAAAGTGGAATTTTTTACCCTTTAAACCGGGATTGGTTGGAGGGCATTGCATTGGTGTCGATCCGTATTATTTAGCACAAAAAGCACAAGAAAAAGGCTATCATCCCGAAATAATATTGGCAGGTCGTCGTTTAAATGATAGTATGGGAGAATATGTCGCATCGCAAGTGGTTAAATTGATGATTAAGAAAGGGGTTGTTATTAATGGAGCCCATCTTTTGATGTTAGGAATTACCTTCAAAGAAGATTGTCCAGATGTTCGAAACACCAAAATTGTAGATGTAATCAAAGCGTTAGACGATTATGGAATTGATATAACGGTCTATGATCCTTGGGCAAATCCTGCCGAGGTAATGCATGAATATGGATTAACTACGGTAAATCAAAGACCTAATATCGTTTTTGATGCTGTAATTTTAGGCGTGGCTCATGCCGAATTTTTAGATTTAGACATCAATTCTCTAAGAAAAGAGTGTAGTGTTCTTTATGACGTAAAAGGAGTTTTGGTTGATGGTGTTGATGGGAAACTTTGATAGTGGCACATACAAAGTCAATTTAAATGAGACATAGAATAAAGAGGATATGGCCGGGAAATAGAAAAGAGATAACTGAAAACAGAAAATCAACATATTGAATTAAAATCTAGCTTCAATGATGAGGTAATCGTTACTTTGGTTGCATTTGCCAATGCAGAAGGTGGAAAGGTTTATGTAGGTGTCGATGATAATGGTTTTGCAATTTCTGATTTTAAAATTGGTAAAGAAAGTGTTCAGCAATGGACTAATGAAATAAAAAATAAAACAATTCCCAGTATCATACCAGATGTTACAGAGGAAGCGTTAAATGGTGTTGTTGTGTTGGTTTTTAGTATTTCAGAATTTCCTATTAAGCCAGTAGCATTTAAAGGACGTTATTATAAAAGAGTCAAAAATGCTAATTACCAAATGAATTTGCAAGAGATTTCAGATTTGCATTTAAAGACTTTCAATACCAGTTGGGATTATTATCCTTCTCCCCATTATGGGTTAGGGAGTATCGATTTAGATAAGGTAAATCGTTTTATAGAATTGTCTAACGGAATTCGGGAAAACCAAATTCAAGACGATCCGCTTACGGTACTGAGAAAATTTGAAATGTTGAAAGAAAATGGACAAATTGCTAATGCGTGCCATTTGTTATTCTCTAAAAATGAAGTTTTTGATGCAACGATTTCAATAGGGCGTTTTTCGACAGAGACGAGTATCAAGGATAGTGCGGTATTGCGAACAGATTTGTTTACAGAGGTAGAGGAAACTCTTGCATTTGTTAGAAAACATATTAATAAAAATTACATCATAACCGGAAATCCTCAAAGAGAAGAACGTTGGGAGTATCCTTTGGATGCTTTGCGCGAAATTGTAGTTAATATGATTGTACATCGCGATTATCAAAACGCAGGAGATTCCATTATTAAAATATTCGATCAAAGAATTGAATTTTATAATCCTGGAGGATTGAGTAACGGTATTACTTTTGAGGAACTGCGTGCTGGTACCTATACGTCTTACGCTAGAAATCGAAAAATAGCCGACCTGTTTAGAGAAGTGGGAATTATTGAAAAATATGGTTCCGGAATTCAGCGCATTACCAATGCTTTTGTAAATTATGGTTTGACGGCACCAACTTTCGAAGCTTTTCAAAATGGTTTTCGAGTAACCGTCTATGCGAATGGTATTGATTTAAGCTATGTCGGTGTAAATGTCGGTGTAAATGTCGGTGTAGAGGAGCTTTTTCTTCTTATCGAAAAAAATCCTGGAATTAATGTTTTAGAGATGAAGGAATATTTTGATGTTACAAAAAGAACGGTCGAGCGTTGGGTCAAGCAGTTAAAGGATAATTACAAAATTGAATTCAGAGGAGCTCCAAAAACGGGAGGATACTGGGTGGTTTAAAAAACAGTAATGTCAATTTCGATGGGAATTAGAAAAACAAAATAGCATTAGAAAATAGTAATAGACAACATAAAACTAAAAAAAAATGAAAAAGATACTTATCACTGGAGGTGCTGGATTTATAGGTTCTCATGTTGTAAGACGATTTGTAAATAAATATCCAGAATATCAAATTTATAATCTAGATGCACTGACCTATGCAGGGAATCTAGAAAATATTTCTGACATAGAGAACAATCCCAATTATACTTTTGTAAAAGGGGATATAACGAATGAAAGTTTTATAGAAAATTTGTTTAGCGAACACCAATTTGATGGTGTAATTCATCTTGCTGCAGAATCACATGTAGATCGTTCTATCGAAGATCCATTGTCTTTTGTAAAAACAAATGTATTTGGTACCATGAATTTATTAAATGCGGCCAAAAAGCAATGGTTAGGTAATTTTGATGGCAAACGTTTCTATCATGTGAGTACCGATGAGGTTTATGGATCTTTAGGTGCCGAAGGGTTGTTTACAGAAACAACTGCTTATGATCCGAACTCCCCTTACTCGGCTTCCAAAGCCAGTTCCGACCATTTCGTGAGAGCTTACGGAGAGACTTACGGGTTGCCTTACGTGATTACCAATTGTTCTAATAATTATGGTCCGAATCATTTTCCAGAGAAATTGATTCCTTTGTTTATCAATAATATCATCAATAATAACCCATTACCCGTTTATGGAGACGGGAATTACACTCGAGATTGGTTGTTCGTAAAAGATCATGCAGTAGCGATTGACTTGGTTTTTCACGATGGAAAAAACCACGATACTTATAATGTAGGAGGATTTAATGAATGGAAAAATATCGACTTAGTAAAAGTGCTCTGTCGTATTATGGATGAAAAACTAGGTAGAGCAACTGGGGAATCTCAGCAACTAATCTCTTATGTAAAAGACAGGCCGGGGCATGATTTGCGTTATGCTATTGATGCTTCAAAAATAAACACTCAATTAGGTTGGGAACCGTCAGTAACTTTCGAAGAAGGATTAGAAATGACAATTGATTGGTATTTGAATAACCAAGAATGGTTAAATAACGTTACTTCTGGAGCCTATACTGCCTATTACGAAAAACAATATTCATAAAGAAAAGGTCATTTAATAAATAATCGGAAACGGCATAAAAAAAGTAAGATGAATTGGTACGTTGTTTACACCAAGCCCAAGTGGGAAAAAAAGGTAGCTGAGCGACTGAATCAAATAGGAGTGGTAACGTACTGTCCTTTGGTTTCAAAAATCAGTCAGTGGACAGACAGGAAAAAGACTATAGAAGTACCTTTGTTTAATTCTTATGTTTTTGTACAGATTGTAGAAAAGGAAAGAAGTCTTATTTTTGATGTGCCTGGTACTGTTAGGTATCTGTATTGGTTAGGAAAACCTGCTGTGGTAAAAGATGCCGAAATTAAAGCCATACAGGATTGGCTAGCTATACCAGATTCTTTTGAAATTGGGGTTGATAAATGGCAAAAAGGAAATAAAATTGTTTTAGAATCAGGGCCGTTTGTAGCGCAATCAGCCGTTATTCAAGAAGTAAAACAAAATCACTATATATTAATTTTAGAGTCTTTGGGTTGTATTCTAAGAGTTGAAAAAAAACAAATTAAAAATATTTAATAAGATTAAGCTTGTATTTTTTGATGTAATTTAAAAAACTAAGTTTATTATTTTATTTGTTCTAAATTTGCGCACTGTAAAAAAGGTGATCCCATATTTGGGACTCACTACGGCGAAGCCGTGTAATGACTTTTGGAAATATGAATATTTTTCTTTTTTATAGATAACCCAATAACATTATTTAAGAATATTTTTGAGATTAAAAACATAATTATGAGAAAAATAGTTACTGCTTTATTATTGTTTATGACATTTTTTCAATCGTCTACTATGGTGGCGCAAGATTTGTTCAAGGGCAAAGATTTAAGTACCGTAAATGTTGATTATTTGTCAGATAGTGATATCGCAAAAATTAAAGCGCAACTTTTAAGTAATAATGCGACTATTGAGCAAGCTGAAGCAATGGCTTTGTCTAAGGGGATGAGTGCAACCGAGTTCGCTAAATTGAAAGAGCGATTAGGAATGAAGGAAACTAAAAAGGTGGACTTAAAAAAAACTAAAAACAAAGATACAGATGCTGAAGGGGATGTTGATAATGAAGATGTTGGTAGGAAGCAGGAGAAAATAAGTAATAAAAAGGTAAAAGACTCTTTGAATGCTTTAATTTTTGGATCGGAACTGTTTGATAATCCAACCTTAAATTTTGAACCCAATCTAAAACTAGCAACACCGGTAAATTATATTTTGGGTCCAGGAGATGAATTGCAAGTTAGTGTTTATGGTGTTCAAGAATTCAATGCGAGTGTACCTGTAACCATAGAAGGCAAAGTAATTATACAATATGTTGGACAAATTTCGGTTTCAGGAATGACCATCGAAGCTGCTACCCAAAAAATACGAGGCGCTATTGCCAAAGTATACAGTACTGTTCGTTCGGGTCAGTCACAAGTAGGGGTAAGTTTAAGTAGGATCAGAACCATAAAAATAACTATTATAGGGAGTAAGCAACCAGGGAATTATTCGATTTCTTCGCTTGCAACAGTATATAATGCTTTGTTTTTGGGAGGAGGCCCAGGAAAGAATGGTAGTTACAGAAATATAGAATTACTAAGAAATAATAAAGTGTATAAAAATATTGACATTTATCGTTTTTTAGTCAACGGAAATCAAGCAGATAATGTAGGTTTAAAAGACAATGATGTAATTAGGATTCCAACCTATAGCCAAAGAGTTATAGTAGAAGGGCAAGTTAAGCGACCTGGAATTTTTGAGATGAAGGCAGGAGAGAGTTTTACAGATTTATTGTCATTTTCTTCTGGATTCAATGAGTTTGCCTA
>JAYVGE010000018.1:0-2203 GCA_043772515.1 Flavobacterium sp.
TTCGGACAGAGGTGTAAGTGAAGTATTGGCCCCAATACCTATGTTATTGGCTACTTCTTATATTCATCACTCCTTAAATATTCTAAAAGTTCGTTCGAAATTCGGAATCATAATCGAATCGGCAGAACCACGTGAACCGCATCATTTTGCACTATTATTTGGATACGGAGCTAGTGCCATCAATCCGTATATGGTAAATGAAATCATTCACGACCAAGTGAACCAAGGTTTTATCACTGGTGTAAAAGGGGATTATGCGGTTAAAAACTACAATAAAGCTATTGCAAAAGGGATCCTTAAAATCATGAATAAAATTGGTATCTCTACTTTACATTCGTACAGAGCTGCACAAATTTTTGAGATTTTAGGTTTAAATAAAACATTCAGCTCTAAATATTTTCCATATACTCCTTCTCGAATTGAAGGTATTGGATTGATGGAAATTGAAAGAGAAGTTAAGAAAAGATATCAAAATGCTTTCCCAAAATCGGAAATTGCCAACTTATTGCCTTTAGAAATTGGAGGAATCTACAGATGGAGAAGAAATGGTGAAAAACACATGTTTAACCCGACTACTATTTCAAAATTACAGCAAGCCGTTCGTTTGAACAGCCCTGAAAGCTATAAAGAATACGCTACTATGGTAAATGATCAAAGTGAAAACTTGATGACCATTAGAGGATTATTCGAATTCAACAATCTAGATCCAATTGCTATTGACGAAGTAGAGCCTTGGACAGAAATTGTGAAAAAATTCAAAACTGGAGCCATGTCTTACGGTTCTATCAGTCAAGAAGCGCATGAGAATCTAGCGATTGCCATGAACCGAATTGGTGGAAAAAGTAATTCTGGAGAAGGTGGCGAAAACCCACAACGTTTTCAAAAAGACGTCAATGGAGACTCTAGAAATAGTGCCATCAAACAAGTTGCCTCTGGAAGATTTGGAGTATCGATCAATTATTTGACGAATGCCAAAGAGATTCAGATAAAAATGGCTCAAGGTGCAAAACCTGGAGAAGGTGGACAATTACCAGGTGAAAAAGTGGTGCCTTGGATTGCAGAAACAAGAAATTCTACTCCTTATGTAGGACTTATTTCTCCTCCGCCCCACCACGATATTTACTCTATAGAGGATTTATCTCAATTGATATTTGATTTAAAAAATGCCAATCGTGAAGCAAGAATCAACGTGAAGTTGGTTGCCGAAGTTGGAGTTGGCACCATCGCTGCGGGTGTCGCCAAAGCAAAAGCCGATGTGATTTTGATTTCAGGATACGATGGAGGAACTGGTGCTGCACCATTAACTTCATTACAACACACGGGTATTCCGTGGGAACTTGGTTTAGCCGAAGCACAACAAACTTTAATCTTAAACGATTTAAGAAGTCGTGTGGTTTTAGAATGTGATGGTCAATTAAAAACAGGACGTGATGTAGCTATTGCAGCATTGCTAGGAGCGGAAGAATTTGGTTTTGCAACAGCACCATTAGTAGCATCGGGTTGTATCATGATGAGAGCTTGTCACTTGAATACTTGCCCAGTAGGTATTGCAACACAAGATCCTGAATTGAGAAAAAACTTCAAAGGAACACCAGAACACATTATTAACTTCATGTATTTTATTGCCGAAGAGTTAAGAGAAATCATGGCTCAACTTGGATTTAGAACACTAAAAGAAATGGTGGGACAATCACAAAAATTGAATGTCAATAAAGCGATCAAACATTATAAAGCAAGCGGATTGGATTTATCTTCTATCCTTTATAAACCAGAAAAAGCAAAAACGGTTCCCAATCATAACACAACAACCCAAGATCACGCATTAGAAAATGTATTGGATTTTGATATTATAAAAGCGGCTATTCCTTCAATTTACAGAAAAGAAAGAACAAGAGTAACCTTTGATATTAAAAACACAGACCGTTCCGTTGGTGCTATCTTGAGTAATGAAATTTCAAAAATTTATGGATCACAAGGTTTACCTGATGATACGATTCTTGTTGACTTTACAGGATCTGCGGGACAAAGTTTTGGTGCATTTGCCACCAATGGATTGTCCTTTAAAATTCACGGAAACTGTAATGATTATTTAGGAAAAGGACTTTCTGGAGCAAAATTAATCATCAAAGTTCCTCCTACTGCAACCTTCAAACCAGAAGACAATATTATTATTGGTAACGTGGCTCTTTATGGTGCAATAACT
>JAYVGE010000019.1:0-2203 GCA_043772515.1 Flavobacterium sp.
TGTATTCCCGAAGAAAGCTGCACCGAGGAGGAGCATGAGCTCAACCGAAGAAGTGAATTTGTCATTAAAAGCTTGTAAATAAAAATCCCGATACTTTAATTTAGAGTATCGGGATTTACTTTTAATGAAATAACTACCTTAAAACAGCTCCAAGTTCTGTTTCAAAATTAGTTTGTAATTTATTCATAATTTTATCGATCTGCACATCAGTCAATGTTTTAGCACTGTCCTGAATAGTGAAACTCAATGCGTATGATTTTTTTCCTTCTGGAAGATTATTTCCTTCATACACATCAAATAAATTGATGTCTTTTAAAAGCGTTTTTTCTGTTTGACGCGCAAGTGTATAAATGCTATCATACGTTACGGCCTCATCAATCAGTAGTGCTAAATCTCTTCGAACTTCAGGATATTTTGGAATGTCAGAATATTTTATTTTCGTAGAGATCAATTTTAAAATTAAATTCCAGTTAAAATCTGCAAAAAATACTTCTTGTTTAATTCCAAAATGTTTGCTAATCGATTTTTTAACTACTCCTAATTCAACTACTATTTCGGTTCCTACACTAATCGCAATTCCCTCTGAAAAAACATCCGAAGTTACGGGTATGTTTAATGTTTTTTGAATGCCAAGTCTTGAAAGGATTCCATTCACATATCCTTTAAACATAAAGAAATCCGATGGTTTTTGTTCGTTTGTCCAATTTTCTGGAGTGCTGTTACCGGAAAGAAATAAACTCAAATGTTTTTTCTCCTCGAATCCTGCAAGATAATTGTGATAGGTTTTCCCAAATTCAAATAACTTCAAATCGGCATTTTTACGATTGATATTATACGAGATCGCCTCGAGTCCAGAAAATAACAACGATTGACGCATCGTAGCTAAATCGGCACTTAAGGGATTTAACATAGTCACATTGTTTGCTGGATTCAAAACCTCCGAAAGTTCTACGTACGAAGCAGATGTTAGAGAGTTTGCCATCATTTCATTAAATCCTTGAGAATTCAATTGTGAGGCAATCACATTCTGTATTTTATAATCTTCATTTCTAGGTGACTTAGAAACTGTAGCATTCAATTTTTTAGAAAAATCAATGTTGTTGTATCCGTACACCCGTAATAATTCTTCAATCACATCAATTTCTCTTTGAACGTCGACTCGATACGATGGAATAGTCAATCCTAATCCTGCATCGGAAACGCTATTGACTTTAATGTCAAGTGAAACTAATATTTTTTTAATCGTATCTTTTGGTAATTCTTGACCAATGATTTTAGCTACTTTACTAAAGTTCAAAAACACAGAAAAGTCTTCGATTTTCTTTGGATACACATTGACTACATCTGACGTTATTTCACCTCCAGCTACTTCTTGTATTAATAGAGCGGCGCGTTTCAACGCATATTCTGTAATGTTGGGATCAATTCCTCTTTCAAAACGGAACGAAGCATCGGTATTTAATTGATGTCTCTTTGCAGTTTTACGAATACTTACCGGGTTAAAGTAAGCGCTTTCTAAAAATATAGCATTAGTGTTTTCTGATACCCCCGATTTTTTACCACCAAAAACACCAGCAATACACAAAGGTCCTTTTTCATCGCAAATCATTAAATCTTCCTCGTGCAGTGTTCTTTCAATGTCATCAAGCGTAGTGAATTTTGTACCTGCAGGTAATGTTTGCACTATTATTTTACCATTTATTTTTGAAGCATCAAACGCATGTAGCGGTTGTCCTAATTCGTGTAAAACATAATTTGTTACATCTACAATATTATTTTTCGGATTTAATCCAATAGCTTTAAGCCTATTTTGCAACCAAGCTGGAGAAGGTTTTACTTCAATTCCCGAGATGGTAACCCCGCAATATCGGGGTGCAAGTTTAGGTTCTTTTAAATCAATATCAATTTTGAGTGTTCTTTTGTCTACTCTAAAATTACTAACTGAAGGTGTGGTTAGTTCCACATTAACCCCATTTTGTAGCATTCCAGCTCTTAAATCTCGGGCGGTTCCTAAATGACTCATGGCATCGGCACGATTGGGTGTTAATCCAATTTCAAAAACTTCGTCATTTTCTATTTTAAAAACTGTTGCCGCAGGAGTTCCTGGTGCTAATGTTTCGTCCAAAATCATAATCCCGTCATGACTTTCACCAAGGCCTAACTCATCTTCGGCACAAATCATTCCATGACTTTCTTGTCCACG
>JAYVGE010000020.1:0-2201 GCA_043772515.1 Flavobacterium sp.
TTTCATAAAAGATGCTTTTGAAAAATTAGGTTTGTCCGAATATAAAGAATTTATCCACTTTGGACTGACTTCGCAGGACATCAACAATACTGCAATTCCTCTTTCTACAAAAGATGCTTTTGAGAAAGTATACATGCCATCGCTAATCACTTTGACATCCAAATTAAAAGACTTAAGCCAAGAATGGAAAGACATTCCAATGCTAGCCCGTACGCACGGACAACCTGCATCGCCTACTCGTTTGGGTAAAGAAATTGCTGTTTTTGTAGAACGTCTCGAAGAGCAAATGCGTTTGTTGTTTAGTATTCCGTTTGCGGCCAAATTTGGTGGCGCTACCGGAAATTACAATGCACATCATGTGGCGTACCCACAAATTGACTGGAAACAATTTGGAACCAAATTTGTTCAAGATAACTTAGGGTTACACCATTCGTTCCCAACGACACAAATTGAGCATTACGACCATTTTGCAGCCTTTTTTGATGCCCTAAAAAGAATCAACAGTATTGTTATTGATTTGGATAGAGATATTTGGACGTACGTTTCAATGGAATATTTCAAACAAAAAATAAAAGCGGGAGAAATTGGGTCCTCAGCTATGCCACACAAAGTAAACCCAATTGATTTTGAAAACTCAGAAGGAAACTTAGGAATTGCTAACGCTATTTTTGAACATTTATCAGCAAAATTACCAGTTTCTAGATTGCAGCGTGATTTGACGGATAGTACGGTTTTGAGAAACATTGGTGTACCAATCGGACATACTATAATTGCTTTTGAAGCTACTTTGAAAGGATTGAATAAATTATTATTGAATGAATCTAAGTTTCACGAGGATCTAGAGAAAAACTGGGCTGTTGTTGCCGAGGCGATTCAAACAATATTAAGACGTGAAGCATATCCAAATCCATACGAAGCTTTGAAAGGTTTAACAAGAACCAACGAAGCCATAACCAAAGATTCTATTCATGCATTTATAGCAACTTTAGAAGTTTCTGACGAAATTAAAGCCGAACTGATGCAAATCACTCCAAGTAATTTCTTGGGGATCTAATAGACTTCTATAATTAAATTAAAAGCTATCTTTTTCAGGATAGCTTTTTTTGTGGATAGAAATCAAATATCAAAAAAAGCAAACCATAAAGAATTTACTTTTTTGTAAATTAGCCATAATCATTAAACTGTTCAACAAACAGCAATCGTATTATGAGTCTATTAGCCGAAATATCTGAAACCACAAGCCATTTAAACCCTTTAATCAGTGATTTAGGTCTTATCTTAATGACTGCAACCGTTGCTGTTTTACTATTTAGAAAACTCAAACAGCCTTTGGTATTGGGTTATTTGATTGCCGGCTTTTTAGCAGGAAACCATTTTGATTTTTTCCCTTCGGTCAAAGAAATAAAAAGCGTAGAAGTTTGGGCAGAAATTGGTGTTATTTTTTTATTATTTAGTTTAGGACTGGAATTCAGTTTCAAAAAGTTAATGAAAGTAGGCGGAACAGCCTCAATTACAGCTGGAGTGCAAATTGCAACCATGTGCGTTCTGGGGTATGCTGTAGGTCAATGGTTGAGTTGGCCAAAAATGGATAGTATATTTTTGGGCGTAATCCTCTCGATATCTTCGACCACAATTATTCTAAAATCATTTGATGAATTGGGCGTTAAGACTCAAAAATTTGCCGGAATCGTTATTGGCTCTTTAATTGTACAAGATATACTTGCCATTTTAATGATGGTTTTATTATCTACAATTGCTGTCAGCAATCAGTTTTCTGGTGGTGATCTTTTAATGTCGGTCTTAAAACTAGTCTTTTTTCTTGTGATTTGGTTTTTGGGCGGTATTTTTATCATTCCAACAGTACTCAAAAAAACCAAAAGCTTACTCACAGACGAAACGTTGCTTATTATCTCATTGGCTTTGTGCCTAATGATGGTTGTTTTTGCTGCCAATGTTGGTTTTTCACCTGCACTTGGCGCATTCATAATGGGTTCCATAATTGCCGAAACCACACAGGCCGAACATATTGAACATTTGGTAAAACCAGTAAAAGATTTATTTGGAGCCGTATTTTTCGTATCGGTTGGTATGTTAATTGATCCGGATGCATTGTACCAACATGCCATTCCTGTCGTTGTTCTCTCCGTTGTTACTATTTTTGGACAGTCCATCAGCTCTACATTTGGTGCCATATTATCAGG
>JAYVGE010000021.1:0-5256 GCA_043772515.1 Flavobacterium sp.
GATAAGGGTATATGTTCCGAAAGGAATTTTTTTGAACTCATAATTTCCATCCTTATTCGTTTCGATATTCCAATCGGTTCCTTGCAAGGCCACATTAATATGTTCTGTGCTAAAACCATCCGAAGAAATTACTTTTCCCTTGAGAGTTCCGTTTTCTTGAGCAAATGTTTTACTGGAAAATAAAACCAGTAGTGTAAAAAAGAGTTGTAAAATACCGAAATACGAGTATTTTTGTTTGCTTTTGATAAATTTCATTTTATCTTTATTTAGTTTGATTAAAAATAATAATTTTACGCAAAAGTATTTTCTTTCCAAAAAGATATCCTAACGGTATCGGTATTAAAATAAACGCAAAAGGGATTTTGTGAAACAGCATTAATATGCGAATTCCAGATTTCAATAAAAACAATAATAGCTACAGATGAAAACAAAGATGAGAAGTGCCTTTTTTAAGAAAAATCTAATTGTTGTAGAAAATCCAATTCGGTTTGATACAGGGCATCTTGTCGAAAAAAACATAAATTATGATTACAAAGGAATAAAAGGGATTATAAACGACGTATCCCTTAATGGAATTCATTTGGTGATTAGAGATTTAACCATAGCAGATGGTTTTTATTATATTGATGTTGAGCACGATTTTTCGTTTATTAAATTGCATTTTGAAATAGAAGGGAACAATGAATATTGTCCTGAGAATACCAACGAAATGGGGGTTTATATACCTCAAGGACACTACAATTTATTTTACTTGCCTATTATAAAAGGAAGGTTGAATTATAGAACATACAGGCGAAAGACATTAGAAATTACTTTTACCGAAAAGTATCTGGAACAACTTTTTTTGCCAAATCTAGCTGCTACAATCCCATTATTGGCCGATTCTATTTCGAGACAAGTTTCTTATAAAATGTGGGATACTAGCCAGAATATTTCCCCTAAATTGCATACCATTATCGAGGATATTCTAAATTGCAATTATGAAGGAGGTATAAAAAAAGTCTTTTTAGAGTCGAAATTAGTAGAGATTCTTTCTCATTTATTTACGATTATAAATGAAGAACAAAACACAAAAGGAGTTTCGGAATTAAATAGTTATGATTATTTGAAAATTTTGGAAGTAGAACATATTTTGAAAGTTCAGTTTAAAGAGAAACACACACTCACGAGTATTGCTTCACAAGTTGGATTGAATACTTTTAAATTAAAAAAGAACTTCAAAATTGTATTTAATTCAACCGTTATGAGTTACTTAACCCAATTAAGGATGGATTACGCCAAACTGCTAATTCTTGAAAAAGAGTTGTCTATTTGTTCTGTTTCAGAAGAATTAGGCTACAAAAATCCGCATCATTTTACGGTGGCCTTCAAAAAAAAATTCGGGTATTTACCAAGTGTTTTAAAAGCGAAAATCACAAAATTATAATAGTGAGTTGCTATCAGTAAGGTTTTGTGTGTCATTATATTTTTTATAAGATAGGAAAAAGCCTAAAAAATATTTGCTTTTATTTAGGGCAAAAGCTCGTCATTCTGGTGTGTAATGGCAATCAAGAGTCAATCGGTGTCACAAGTCTCTTGTTGCCAAAATCGGTCTGTATATTAGAGTTAGCGTTTATACACCTTAAGGGATTAGTACTTTAAAGGGTTTGCTTTTAAGGTGCTTTTATCCTAAAAAGAGTAACTATCCTTAATCTAATGCCTACAAGGTCAAAAAATATTTTATGTGATTACCTCTGTTTTCCTAGGGTGCACGACAAATTGCATTTTTTATAATTTTTTTAAATCTGCGGGAAAAATTGGCACGCAGATAAAACAGATTACGCAGATTTTATTGATTAATGTACGATAAAAACAGGTATTTCTTAATCAAATTTATTGTGTTTTTTTTAAAAGATGCAATTTGTCGTGCACCCGTTTTCCTACAAGGTCTTTTTTTACCTTGTAGGTGTGTTTTGCTAGTTCTTGATTTATTAAAAAAGCTCTAACTCCGTTTTCTACTTTGTTCTTTTCATTCCGAATTTTTCGGAGCTTGGTTTACCGAGTAGAATTCCTGAGATTTCAGCAACCAAACTGTCTTTGTTAATTAGAGAATATGTGATTTTTTGTGGATAATCGTGTTTAGGATTTTCAAAAATCAATTTTTTATCTGTTTCAGACGTCATCTTAAAAGCAACAGGCTTGTCGTTGTTTTGTCCCTTTACCGTGGCAGTATAGAACAATTCTTCCTCCTTTTGCTGTAATGTTATGGTTTCAAAATGCAACGTATCTTTGCCTTTGATAAAAAAAGATTTGGCTTGAAAAGTGCTATCGTTAAGGCGTTTCCAGTTTTCAGAAAGGCTGCCGTCGGGAGATTTGTTTTCCCATTTCCCGAGTAGCCAATCCGTTTTTTTTATTTTTTCTTTTTTGTTTGATTCTGAGTTTTTACAAGAAACAATGGCTAACAAAAATAGTATAAGAGTTGTTCTTTTTAACATTGGTGTTGTTTTTTGGTGTTATTCTGAAACGCTAAATTAAGAAAAAATAAATAGAGTCCCTTTTTTTAGATTTTAGATTGAGAATTGACGATTTTTGATTTGCTGTCTGTAAGATTGTCAATTTACGAGGTATGTTATATCTAAAATGTTTCGCCAGTTCGCTATTGCTCAGGTCAAAAAACGTTAAGCAAGAATCAGTCATCATTTTTACTTTCTTTCAAAATAGAATAAACCAGTTCTTTCGTGGGTTTTTGATCTCTTAGTTTGGTTCGAACCACATCAAAGGATACTTTAAAATTGCAACCCAATTTATGGTCGCTACATCCATAAGCGGTTTTTCCTTTCAAGACAGCTCCTTTTTTACATTTCGGACATGCTAATGTGTCTGATGTTGTTTTTGTAACTATTTTCTTTGGTTCTAATTTGAGTTTGAAATTTTCATCAAAGCGAAGCAAACCTTCCAAAGTACCAGTATCGGTTTTGAAGTCTTTTAAATTTACCGTAGATCCTTTTTGAAGTAAGCGCAAGTATTGGTTTTCTGATATTTTTTTGTCTGCAAAAGTATAGGGTAATACAAAAGTGCAACCCGCTTTATAAGCACCACAGCCATAAGCCGATTTTCCTTTTATAAGCGTTTCTTTTTTGCATTTCGGACAGACTTCGGCCAAGATTCCTGCTGCTTTCTTTTTCTCAACGAAAGCTTCTTGTTTCTGAATACTTCCTGCATGCGAAATATTGGCACGTCTGGTTTCACTCCGTACTTCATACACCAAGGCATCTACCATGCGTTTCATATTGTTAATAAACGCTCCGGCGGTAAAGGTGCCTTTCTCAATATCTTTCAACTGCTTTTCCCATGAACCTGTAAGTTCAGCCGACTTTATTAATTCATTTTGAATGGTGTCAATCAGTTGAATTCCCGTTGACGTTGGCAATACTTGTTTTTTGTTCCGAACGATGTATTGACGTCTGAACAGCGTTTCGATAATATTGGCTCGTGTAGATGGACGTCCGATACCATTTTCTTTCATCAATTCGCGTAAATCATCATCATCTACCTGTTTACCAGCGGTTTCCATGGCGCGTAATAAAGTTGCTTCCGTAAACTGATTGGGTGGTTTGGTTTCCTTTTCTAAAAACGAAGGTTCGTGTAGTCCTTTTTCGCCTACAACAAAACTCGGTAATATATCAGCTTCTTTTTCTCGGTTTCTGAGCGTACCTGAAGCAGGGTTTCTGAGCGCACCTGAAGCAGGGTTGTTGAGCGCGCCTGAAGCAGGGTTGCTGAGCGTAGTCGAAGCATCGAATACTACACGCCATCCTTTTTTCAAGATTTCCTTTCCAGTGGTTTTGAATAGTACATCGGCTGCTTTTCCTAATACAGTGGTATTGGCAACCAAACAATCGTCATAAAATACTGCAATAAAACGGCGTGTAATAATATCGTACACTTGTTGCTGATTGTATTGCGAATTAGATTGCACTCCTGTTGGAATAATAGCGTGGTGATCCGTTACTTTTTTATCATTAAAAACTTTAGGAGATTTTTTAATTTTCTTTCCTAAAAGTGGTTGTGTTAATGCAGTATAATTGGTTAAGTTTTGCATAATACCCGCTACTTTCGGATAGATATCGTTTGGTAAAAACGTGGTATCGACTCTCGGGTAAGTCACTACTTTTTGTTCGTACAAAGTCTGAACAATTTTTAGCGTTTCATCTGCCGAAAATCCAAATTTTGTATTGCAATACACCTGTAATCCTGTTAAGTCAAACAGTTTTGGGGCAAACTCATTGCCGTTCTTTTTTTCGACAGAAACAATTTCAAAATCACTTTCTTTGACTTTATTAGCCAAAATTTCGCCATCTTCTTTTTTCAGAAAGCGTCCTTCTTCGTAACTGAAAAGCGTTTCTCGGTACAAGGTTTGCAACTCCCAATAAGGTTGAGGTTTAAAATTCTCAATTTCTTTGAATCTATCAACGACCATTGCCAGTGTAGGAGTTTGTACCCGCCCAATAGACAATACTTGTTTGTATCCGCCATGTTTTACGGTGTACAAACGAGTCGCATTCATACCGAGTAACCAGTCGCCAATAGCTCTGGAAAATCCAGCGTAGTATAAATTATCGTAGTTGGCGGATGGTTTTAGGTTTTCAAAACCTTCTTTGATGGCTTCGGTGGTTAGGGACGAAATCCACAAGCGTTGTACTTCACCTTTATACTGTGCTTCATTCATAACCCAGCGCTGAATGAGCTCTCCTTCTTGCCCAGCATCCCCACAGTTGATGACCAAATCGGCTTTGTCAAATAGACTTTTTACGATTCTAAATTGCTTTTGAATACCCGAATTTTGCACCACTTTTGTTTCAAATTTTTCTGGAAGCATGGGCAGGTTGTTCAAATCCCAACTTTTCCAATGGGCTTTGTAATCGTTTGGTTCCTTTAAGGTACACAAATGCCCAAAGGTGTAAGTTACGATATAGCCATTGCCTTCGTAATACCCATCATGTTCGATATTGGCGCCCAAAACGGATGCGATTTCGCGTGCTACACTTGGTTTTTCGGCAATACAGACCTTCATTTTCTCCTTCTAATTTGAAGGTGTAAAACTATGAATTTAGAAATTGGTATTTTGGTATTAAGGAGAAATTTTATGGAGTTATGAACGAGTAGGTAAGCGGGGTGGGGGATCTACGTTCGCTATGTCTTTGCGAGGAACGAAGCAATCTCATTTGCTATATCTGTTGCAATGATTTGTTAGGTTTGCTTTTGATAGTGAGATTGCTT
>JAYVGE010000022.1:0-5255 GCA_043772515.1 Flavobacterium sp.
GCATCCTCACGGTTGTCGCTTTTTTTTATGCAAAAAGCCCTCAAATGGAATTCCATTTAGGGGCTTTTGTATTTTGTAAATTTAAGGTGTAACGAGTCTACTTATTCCATATCTTCCAGGCTTTCTCTGCTTGAAAAATAAGCATGTCCAATCCATTTTTTATTTGTGCGCCTTGTGCTTTGGCTTTTTTAAGGAATCGGGTTTCGGCGGGATTGTAAATCAAGTCGTAAGCAATGTGTTTGTCTGTAAAGTATTCGTAAGGAATTAGCGGAAATAAATCGGTATTTGGGCTAGTTCCCACTGGTGTACAGTTGATAATGATTTGGTAATTGTCGAAGGTAGTGGCATTAATTCGGTTGTAATCGATTGCGTTTTCTGAGGCTTCACGAGAGACAAAAGTGTGTAAAATACCCAATTCATCCAAGGCAAAAGCAATAGCTTTGGAAGCACCACCAGTACCCAAAATCAATGCTTTTTTATGATGCGGTTGTAGCAATGGCTTTAAGGATTTTTTAAATCCGAAACAATCGGTATTATAACCTTTTAGATGCCCCTTTTTTGTAAATTTGATAGTGTTTACTGCTCCGATAAGCGCTGCTTTTTTTGATAATTTATCCAAAAAAGGAATAATCGTTTCTTTGTAAGGAATGGTAACATTCAGTCCTTTTAGATCAGAATTTTTTTTTACTAATTCTGTAAAAAAGTGTATTTCTGAGAGGTCAAAATTTTCGTAAGAACAACCCACGAAGTTTTCGTCTCCAAATTTATCTGTAAAATAGCCTTTTGAAAAAGAATAATCAATATTACGACCCAATAGACCAAAGCGTTTTTTTACTATAGTTTCCATTATAGTTTTTTATGTTTTGTGATGTAGTTTTGTACCGTTTTTTTTGTCCAAACCACAGGAAATAAATCTTCGATTAAGACGTAGTTGTCAAAATTCAAACGCAAGCCGTTACTCAAATGGAATTTAGCCTTGGTTGTATCCGAAAGCATAAAATATAAACCAGCCAAACGGTATTCGACTTCATTTTCTTCTGGGAAATATTCAGATGCCTGTAACAAGGTTTGTATGGCGCTGTCGAATTCTCCCAAAAACTGAAGAATATCTACCCAGAATAACCAAGTGTCTAGTTGGTAATCTCCAAATTCTACGGCTTTTCGATACCCAAATTCTGCTTCTTCAAAGAAGTTCATTTGTTTGTTTATGGTAGCAAATCGCTTCCAATACAAGCGATTCTGATTGTCGATTGCCAATGCTTTATTGACAAAAAACAATGCTTTTTGGTAGTTTTTTTGACGTACGTAAAAATCGGTTATGGCAATCCAGCCTTTGTCTAAAAGGGGATCTTCATGAACTGTTTTGTTGTAATATTTCAGAGCCAAAGTAGCGTTGCCTAATTTTTCGTGGCATTTTCCTATTCGAAGCAATGCATACGAAGTAGCATCATCTAATTCGATAGTTCTTTCGTAACTTTCTATGGCCTCTTCGTATTTTTTTAATCGTTCAAATGCTTTGGCTCTTTCCATAAAAGCGCCAAGGAATTCCTCATCTATTAAAGTTGCATAATCAAAGGCACGAATAGCGTTTTCGTATTCTTTTACCCCATAATGTAAGCGACCTAGTTGGTGCCAAGCAATTTCGCTATAAGGGTTATTGTCAATGTATTTTTTTAAATAAAGAATAGCTTCTTGGTTTTGATCCAAAAACTCAAAGCAATAAACCACATTATACAAAGCCGATTGGTCTTCAAAATCTTCTTCCAAACACTTGATGAAGTTTTCTTTTGCCAACTCTAGATTGTCCATAAATAGGTATTCCATACCTATCAAATTATAGACATCGGCATAATCATCGGTATATTGTAATGCTATTTTTAGTAATTCGACTGCTTTTTCGTGTTGGTCTCTTTTGGAACAAATATTTGCTTTCTGAATATAGATTTCTTCATTAGTGGGCTCGATAGCATACAATTCATTCAATAGTTTTTCGGCTATTTCTAGCTTATCATCATAGACCAACATCTCGACTTGAACTAGTTTTAGTCCAGTAGATTTTGGGTGTTGTTCTAAGGCTAGTTTCAAAGCTTTTTTTGCCAAAGCGGCCTTACCCATATCGAGATAGTGAAGAATGATTTCTTCAAATTCTTCTGAATCAAAAAAGAGAACTTTGTTGGTTTTCAACATCGACTCAAATTTGGATAATGATAAGTTGTAGTCTTCTTCTTCGTTGCTTAATTGCATACTTGTTTTTGTTTGAATTTGGCCTAAATAAAATTAGGTAATCGTACTTATATTGCGAGGGAAAGCAAGAATTGTTGTGAACAATTTAATTAACAAATTTACTGGATGATCACGATGTCCTAGCCCTGATTACTTCACTGTACTTTTATTTTAATTGGAGTTCAGTGAACTTCGTTTGTAGTGTAAATCCTTTGGTGCCGTTGTTCGGTACAAAAGATTGTAACGGATAGCAGGAAATAGCTCCAGATTTCTCTTATTAGTCGCCATAAGAGAAGTTAGTGATTTGTATTTAGAGTTTTACTTCTGTAAGCAAAAAACGTTAATCATCATTCTGAAATCGATATTTCATCCATTACTTCGAGGATTATCGCACATCCTTCCTGTATTTCTTCGTTAGAAATAGTAAGTGGTGGCGTAATTCGAATCGCACATCCTTCAAACAGTAACCAGAATAAAATGAGTCCTTTGTCTTGACATTTAAGGATCACCTCGTTGGTTATTTCGGTACTTTTGGTCATTGCGGCAAGCATTAATCCTTTTCCTCTAACTTCTTGTATCAAAGGGTGTACCAAAAGCGATCGAAATAATTTTTCTTTATCTAAAGCTTCTGATATTAAATTGGTTTCGGTAATTTCCTGCAAAGTAGCCAAACAGGCTGACGCAATGACAGGATGACCACCAAAAGTGGTGATGTGTCCGAGTTTTGGGTTATCACTCAATAAATCCATCATTGGCGATGAGGCCGTAAAAGCGCCTACGGGCATTCCGCCACCCATTCCTTTTCCCATGACAAGAATATCGGGAACAATACCGTAATTTTGAAAACCGAAGAGTTTCCCGGTTCTTCCAAAACCAGGTTGAATTTCGTCGAGAATCATCATAGCACCTACTTGGGTACAACGGTCTCGTACTTTTTTTAGAAAATTATTATCTGGCTCGATAAATCCCGCACCACCCTGAATGGTTTCGAGAATAATACCAGCAGTTTTGGTTGTTATTTTTTGTAAATCGGATTCGTTATTGAAGGTAATGAAATCGACATCGGGAAGTAGCGGACGAAATATTTGCTTGCGTTCTTCAAACCCCATGACACTCATAGCACCCATCGTATTGCCGTGATAGGCATTGTGGCAAGAGATTAATTGGCTTCTGCCAGTAGTACGTCGGGCAAGTTTTAAAGCGCCTTCAATGGCTTCGGTACCCGAATTGACCAAATAGGTTTTGTTTAAAGGAGCGGGTAGGAGCGAAGCCAATAGCTTACAATACTCTACGGCAGGACTTTGCGAATATTCTCCATAAACCATTACGTGCGAATATTTGTCTAACTGATTCTTAATGGCATCATTGACTCTTTTGTTTTGATGTCCCAAGGTACAAGCCGAAACACCAGCGACAAAATCTAAGTATTTTTTGTTATTGGAGTCGTATATATAGCTACCCACAGCATGCGAAACTTCCATACCCAATGGATAAGGAGAGGTTTGTGCTTGGTATTTTAGAAAATCGGATTTCACGGTTGTTTGTTTAATCGTTTATTTGTTAATTTGTGAGAATTGCAATCTGAAAACAGAGACTGAACACTAAAAACTGGACACTGATTACTTTCTCTTTACTTTCTTCTTATCGTAATTCAATGTTTCTTTTCGAATTTTCATCGGAACATTCTTTTTGTCATTTGCTGCTTTGGTCTCTTTGGCTATTTTGGCATTGTTTTCGTTTTCTTCTGGCGGAAAAATATCGTCTTTAGACTTTATTTTCTCATCGCCACGCCAAACGAGTCCACGGAGTTTTCGGGCATTTTCGGGCAAGTCTTTTTCGGGATAAATATCGCCGTCTACTTGCTTAAAAAAGGTGATGGTTTCGATATCATTGTTTTCTAAAATAAGATTAATTTTACTACTCACATTTTTGTTGATGCCAATAAGTTCCTTGGCATCGTTTCGCATGTAATAAAGAACTTCGGTGTTTTTTATAATATCTACGTCGTGGAGTTTTCCTTCTTTAAATTTTCCGAATAAATTTTGGCCTTTTACCTGATTGAATCCTGTTCCTATCGTGTCTTTCGAGACCAGAAAAGTGTTGTTGAGTACTTTGAGAGAATCAAGTTTTTGGGTCTTGTTTTCACCTATAAGATGCATTAGATCTCCTGTAATTTGGCTTTCTCCATTCCAAAGTATTGGGTTTCCTATTAGTTTGGTTAGGGCGTTTTTTGAACTCGAATGTATCGAATCGCATTTGCCGCTCATATCGGTTTTGTAAAAGCGCACATTATTGAAGGCGCGGATAATGCGATTGCCTTCTTTTCCTGTAATCATTAGTTTTTTACCATGAATATAGACCGAATCGTTCTCGACAAAATTTACTGCCACGGCTCTTTTGGTAACAAACATTGAGTCTTTCTTTTTGTAAATTTCGGCATAATGTCCTTTTACTATTCCACGATTAATGGAGTCTGTTATTTTTACATTTCGGGTAGCTGAGGCAAATTCTCGGTTGCGATCATAATACAAACTATCTCCTTTTATAATACGATCATCGTATTTGATATAGGATTTATTGAGAAAATGGGCTAGATTTTTTTTGGTGTCGTAAAAACCTTTTTCGGTATAAATATAATTGGATTTACTGGTAATTGTAGATGGACCCAAAAGATAGGAATGACCTGAATTACTAAAATAATCCAAGTGATTTGATTTTATGACATAAGTTGGGTTGGTGATACTAACGGCGGTTAAAAACTGAAACTTTTTTTGGGCTACATAATATTTTCCAGACTTGCTTCGTAAAGTATTTTCTTTATTGGTGATAATTCCTTGGGAATTGTAATATACTTCTTGATTTTTTCGATCAAAATTTATAGTATCAGTTACCAAAGTTGCTTCTGGAGAGGTCATAATAGCATTGCCAGTAGCAAAAGCTTGTTTTAGATTGCCATTGTATTCGGCATATTTACTATTCAAAAACAAAGTATCTCCTTGTACCAACTGTACATTTCCAAAGGCTTTTATATA
>JAYVGE010000023.1:0-5253 GCA_043772515.1 Flavobacterium sp.
CAAGTAATCGGCATCGACAAAAATCCGAATATGCAAAGGTCGTTGTTCACTAACCACATTGTGCTTTACGGTGTTCTCTAACAACAATTGTAACGATAGCGGTACTACTTTGGCATCTTTTATTGTGGGAGACCAAGCAATCCCCTCCTCTATCGTTGGCAATTCGTAAAACAAACTGTTTTCGAAACGCATTTTAAGCAAATTCATATACGTTTTGGCAAAAGCCAATTCTTCTTCTACAGAAATCAATTCTTTGTCCTTTTGCTCCAAAACGTATCGATATATTTTTGATAATGAAGTGGTAAAACGTTGTGCATTATCTGGATTTTCTTCGATAAGGGAACTCAATACATTTAAGCTATTAAAAAGAAAGTGCGGATCTATCTGATTTTTTAAACTTTCGAATTTGGCATTTGCCGTACCTGCAATTATTTTTTGCTGCGTTACTTTGTTATCTTGATAGGCTTTGTAAAAATAAAAAGCATGAAAAGATATGTTTATAAAAAATGTAATGGCGATAGCAAAAAGGTAATTAGCAAGTTTTTCATTTTCCCAAAACTCTTCAAATGTCTTATTTTCTATGATAACATCTTCAAAAATTCTCAACAAAAAAACGACTGATAATGAAACTACAAATGAGCTAAAAAAACCAATAACGATTCGTTTTGTCGAAAATCTATTTTTTACAAAAAAACCATCCAAATAAACAAAAACCAATTTATTGGCATATCCAATCGTAAAACTATACAACAAAGTATACAAAAAAATCACGCCCAACTTACTATTGAAAACATAGGTATTCCCCAAAGTAATATTTACCGCTAGTAATATTATAAAAACAACACAACCCACAATTAGCAATCTAACTAACTCTCTAAAAGATATTTTCATCTTGTCTATTTTAGGAAAAAAGAGAAAGTATAAGCGACTCAGCCCCTCTTTCTCTATGTTTTTTCCTGTATTATTTACAATTCTTTTGCGTTTCCAAAGCTCTTTCTAAGCCCCATTTTGGAGAAAAAGGAGTTTCGGGTTTAAAAGTAGCAAAAAGTCCGATGGCTTTTTCAATCTGCGCGCACATTGGTTTGGTATCTGTTTTCCAGAATCGTGCGCCACCGATTTCAAAGGCTGCTTTACCAAAAACAACTCTAGGGTTTTCTGGGGCAATTACTTCTGCTTTTCCATACAATTCCATTACTTTTCCAGATAATTTCTGGCCGTTAGTCATCGGATCAAAAACTATCCAAGCAGTATAAATCATGGCTTGCAGTACCAAAAGCTCTGCGTTATTTTGGTCTTTAATCATTTCTACATCCAAAGCGTCTTGGGCTTTTGTCAATAATGCATTTACAGCTTCTTTGTCTTTGGTTGCAAAAGCAGATGTTGTATTGACTAATGCGACATAATAATTGGGCAACCAACTTGTTTTTTCTGCTCCTGCAATTCTTTGAAAAAAATCTGAAGCTTCTGTGTTTTTCCCTGCTTCCCAAAGCTCAAAAGCTTTTCCCATTCCTTGCTCAAACTGCCCTTGAGCAGTTACTAAACTACAAATAAAAAATGTGATTGTGGTAATAATTTTAATCATGGTTTCTTGTTTTTTTTGGTTAAAATGTGTTCAAAATTGATTACTGCTATTTGTCGTAAGCCTATAAAAAAACTGGCTCAACTATCATTTTTAGAGACATAACCGCTACTAATCTAAGAGAATGGTAATTGTTTGGTTTTTGTCTACAATAAATTTAGCCTCTTGATATTTTGGTGGTCCCATAAATCCTTTGGCATTATTGGATGAAGCATATGCTTCTTTTGGAATTCCCATAAAATTAGTATCTAATTTTCCGTTTCCATTTTCATCTTGATATAAAGAAACGGCATATTCTCCTTTTTCGATTCCTTGAAAAGTAATTTCAGCTTGGTTTTTGGCAATAGCAGAAGACATCCGTTTACAGGTCGACTTCAAAAAAGTACTCTCAGAATTATAAAGTCCAACTTTTACAGTCCCTACATTACTTTTAAATCCAGATACCTGTACCGTCAAGTTAAAAGTTTGTGCCGAAACAAAACTGCAAATAAACAATGTAATTGTGGTAATAATTTTGGTCATGATTTCTTGTTTTTAATTTGATGTAAATTTATTTCAACCATCACTATATTAAAATTATAACTAACCGAACTGTCGTTTTTTGATGACGAATTGTTATAGTGCTTCAATTTGAATACTGTAATTGCAATCGAAACGGCTAAAGATTCTTCAGCTGATTGTCCTTTTTATCCTTACTTATTGTCCAGAAGAAACCCACAAATAAAAAGCGATCTGCTGTTGGCGTGATTTCTTTTCTATTATAAAAACCATTAGAATCCGGATTTTTGGCATAGTCATATCCAAATACATTTTGTGTTCCCAAAACATTAGATACCGAGAAATACAAAATCTTTTGTTGCGAGAGTAAATAGGCCCAACTAAAACTCAAATTATGGAATGATTTTGTTTTGCTGTTCATAAATCCGACTTCGTTTGGGTTATTGTAAGGTCTTCCTGTACTAAAAGAATTGGTGAATCCTAGTTGCGATTTCCAATCTGTTATCCAATATTTGGTCACTATAGACAAATTATTATCGGCTACAAAATTGGGCGTTGCTTGTGACCTAAAATTTTTGTAATCTCTTTCGGTGTCGATATAGGAATAGGAAACCCAGTATTCTAAATGTTGAAATGTTTTTCCGTCTCTCCAAAAAAGGTCTAAACCCTTGGCATAACCCGAACCATTGTTATTAAAATTACTATTGAACATTGCCGTCGAAGTATCGTACTTTACTAGATTAGAATAGTCTTTGTAGTAGGCTTCGGCTCTAAAAGTTTTCCCGTTTTTAATATATTGATAATTCAAAATATAATGAGATGCTTTTTCGCTCTCGAATAGATGAAATTTAGAATACTTGATATAGTCTGCGTTTGGCGTTTGGGTAAAATCACCATAAGCTAGAGAAAACTGGCTGTTTTTGGCCATTTTGTATGCCAATGAAATTCTGGGAGAAAGAGCAGTTTCGTTTAACAAATCATTATTTGAAACTCTCAACCCTATTTTGGCAGCAAACTTTTTAGAAAAAAAAATATCGCCTTCAGTATAAATAGCAGCAATATTCGAATGGTAACCATTGTTATATACTGACCCCAAATTCTCTTGAAAAACGGCATCGAACTTGGTTGCAAAATAATCGGCACCAAAGGCAATTTTTATTCGATCCGAAAAGCTTTTCTTTAATTTCAATTTCAGATGAGCCGCGTTTTCATCATTGTTCACATTGTCTAAATCCAAGCCAATTTTGTTTTTAGAATAACCGTAACTCAATCCCGATGTTATTTGCCAATTATTTTCGAAACCGCCTTTGTAGGAAGTGTTGAAATAAAAATTAGTATTGTTTAAGTCAACCCGCATTTTTTGTGGCGAATTGATATTTTCCTGATTAATATCGAATTTAGAACCGTCAAAAGCAGCATATACTTTTAAAATTCCGTTGTTAAAGTTGTAACGGTACACCGATTCTCCAGACAAAGATTGAAACGGACTATTCCAATCTCTATTTTGAGGAATCAAAGCCTGATAAGGTGCTAAGTTGATATAAGCTGTATTGAGACTCAAAGAACTTTTTTTCCATTTTTGAGTATTCCCTACTCCCAATCCAACAGTCATAAAGGAGATGTCGGTTTTGTTTTGATCGGGTTCGTCCTGTGTATTGAGTAACAACACACTTGATAAAGCCTCTCCATATTCGGCAGAATAACCGCCCGTAGAAAAGGAGATTCCACTAAAAAGAAAGGGAGAAAAACGCCCTCTAGTTGGCAGATTTTGAGCAGAAGCACCATAAGGTTGTACCACACGAAGTCCGTCAACAAAGGTTTGTGTTTCATTGGCTTCACCACCCCGAACGAATAAGCGTCCGTCTTCACCCACACTTTGCGTACCTGGCAAGGTTTGTAAGGCAGCAATTATGTTTCCTGCCGAACCTGCCGTGGTTACTATATCCAAAGCTTTCAATACCGACGCTCTCGATTTGTCTCCCGCTTCCAAAGTTCCCGCTGTAACCACAACGGCATCCAATGAGTTAACACTTTCTCTTAATTTTATGGTTTTGTTTTGAAAATTAGAAACATCAATCACGGTATTCGAAGTTTCATAAATCAAGAAACTAACCACCAAAGTTTGTTTATCTTTTGAAGCTGTTGTAAATGTAAAAACTCCAAATTCATTACTGGCAGCGCCATCATAAGTCCCATCGATAAATACATTGGCACCAAAAATTGGGTTTCCTTTTTGGTCTACAACATTTCCAGAAATGGTCGTTTGCGAAAAAGTCGTAATCGAAAAAAAAAGAATAGCCAACGTAAAAAATGTTTTACTGGCTCTTTTTTTATTATTGTTTTTCTGTTTCGATAAGAATCTAGAAAGAAAGTTTGGTTTCATAATTATTTGATTTAGATAATGCAAATGTATTTTTAGCTTTCCTATTTCAAAAAACTATTTAACCGAATTGTCGGTTTTTGAGGATGAATTGCACTTACTTTCGAGTATATTTAAGGGTCTGTTAAGAAATAAATGGTACAGAATTAGAAAGTTATTTTGTTGTTGTTTTACGATCTTTAAAAGTGTCAATTACATACACCTACTTAGCTCTTGTTCAATATTACTCACACCACTAATTTATATCTAAATTTTCTACTGATTTAGCTGTGAGGAATAGAAATTTGAATTAATTGGCTTTAGCCAAAACATTGATTTCAAACCATTCCTCTTTTTTTTTTTCAAAGTTTTGAAATTTGCCAAAGATTCGAACTAGAAATCCTTAACTTTAATGAGATTGGGGTATCAATCGAAACACATATTATCATTGGTCTTTACGACCAACTTTTGTGATCATGCTCATTTCAAAGGATAAAATTAAGTTTTTTGTACTTAACCTTTTCTATTGACAAAGTTAGCATGTATAGAAACCTAGTACTAAAAAACCGAACACTTCTCACTTAAAATAAAATTTGTATTTCAAAACAAAAGTTATACATTTGCACCCTCATTAGATTAACCTCTGGCGAAGTCCGCGAATGTTGATTTGAAAAAAACCATAATAAAAAACATCATGGCAGATTTAATGAAATTCGTTAAAGACGAATTCGTAACAAGAAAAGATTTCCCTGTATTCGGAGCTGGAGACACAATCACAGTTTACTACGAAATTAAAGAGGGTGAAAAAACTAGAACA
>JAYVGE010000024.1:0-2198 GCA_043772515.1 Flavobacterium sp.
GAAGCGCTAACTGGACTTTTAGGATTTGCACTGGCAACTGGTTTGTTGTACGGAAGATTTAGTAAACCCGAGGCGCATCTGAAATTCTCAGAAAATGCAATAATTGCCCCTTATCAAGGTGGAAAAGCATTAATGATTCGTGTCGCTTCTTACAAGAATACAAATTTGACTGATGCCGAAGCAAAACTAACACTAGCCATGACAGTCGAGGAAAATGGAGTTCCTGTAAATAGATTTTTCCCCTTAACTTTAGAGTATAGCACCGTAAATTTTCTAACATTAAGCTGGACATTAGTGCATCATATTACAGAAGAAAGCCCATTATACGAATATACTAAAGAAGATTTCGCTAATGAAAAAGGCGAGGTTCTAGTATTCTTAAAAGCTTTTGACGAAATGTTTAGCAATACAGTGGCGATTAGAACATCCTATCTTTTTAAAGAAATTGTTTACGGAGCTAAATTTTTACAAATGTTCGAGCATAGTAACGACAATACAAAAACGGTCATTCATATAGATAAACTAAATTTATATGAACAAATTGAGATGTGATTTTAAAGCAATTTGTAATCTAAATTAACTTGTACTTTTTTTGATACTTTACTACTAATAAGGAATGGTAAATCGATATTAAAATCATCGGTATTTAAGATGAAATTGGAAACGATATTGGTTGTATTCTCATTTTTAGAAATTTTTGCAATAACCGAAATATTTTTAGATTTTCCGTGTAATTCTATTGTGCCATTTATAATAAATTCTTGTTTTTGAGTGGTTAGTTTCGATACATCGAAATTTTCAATTTTTCCTTGGAAAACAGCTTTCGGGTATTTGTCGCTCTCAATATAGTTTTCGTTAAAATGCTCTTGCATTAAAGATGATCTAAACTTAAAATTTGTTATCATAGCCACGCTAGCAATATCACCCGTTTTTGTGTTTAATACGCATGCAGAAATTTTGTTGATTGCTTTTACTTCCTCAAAAGAAGGCATTGAAGCTTCGAAAGTAATTTGACCAGTTTTTGTTAAAATTTTGTCTTGAGCAATTGCAAAATTGCCAATCAAAATAAGGACGAATATTAAAAACTTTTTTTTCATTAGTTTACAAATCCATCAGTTCGCCATCTTATAATTTTGTCGATAGTTGCTTGTGGTAATCTTGTTCCACCGTTTGGCATCATTCCAGTTCCTCCTTGAGCTCTAGAGATTCTATCTATTAAACCTCTGGTAAGTATCGCATTTTTTACATCATCGTAAGTAGTAAGTTGCATTGGAGCACCATTTGTGGGAGGAGCGGTATGACAACTTAAACAATTACTGTTTATGATTGATGCAATATCTGTACTGTATTTTATTGTTACTGGATTATTTGTTGGTGTTATAAGATCCGATGTACTATCGTTGTTACAAGACGATAATGTTGTTAAAATAGCTGTTATAAAAAGAAGCTTTATATTCATATCATTGAAAATTAAGTTAAACAATCTATTATTTAATGTTAAATTAATGTAATAAATAAATAAAATTAAGTATATTTTTGTTAAATTCGATATAAATTATTTTATCAAATGAAATTCTCTTTTAGAATTGTTTTGTTGCTAGTGGTCTTTTTTGCTTTTTCGGCAAACGTATTCTCGCAAAAAGATGTTTTTAATGTAGCACGTTCAGGAACTGTTGAAGATTTAAAAATATTAGTAAATAAAAACCAGGAGGTAATAAATACTAAAAATGAAAATGGCTTTACACCATTAATATTGGCTTGTTACAAAGGAAATGTAGCTGTAGCAAAATTCTTAATAAAGAACAGTAAAACTATTGACACATCGAGTGATATGGGTACGCCTCTTATGGCAGCAACTTATAAAGGACAAGTAGAACTGGTAAAATTATTATTAGAAAACAATGCCAATCCTAATATTACCGATAGTAATGGAACGACTCCACTTATATACGCTGCTATGTTCGGTAATACTAATATTATGAGTTTATTGTTAAAATATAAAGCAGATAAGACACACAAAGACAAAGACGGTAAAACCGCTTTCGAATTTGCTGTTTTTTTAGGAAATCAAGATATTATAAACCAACTTAAAAACTAAAAAGATGAAAAAAATTACTTTTTTATTATTATTTGTAGGAGTTAGTACTTTTGGTCAATTTACAACAGGGGTTGTTAATTTAACTGGCACAAGAACTTTG
>JAYVGE010000025.1:0-13650 GCA_043772515.1 Flavobacterium sp.
GTGGCATGATAGAGTATCGATTCGATAGAATAGCACTTCGATAGGGTATCACTTTGATAAGCTCAGCGACCGAGAAG
This sequence comes from Flavobacterium sp., assembly GCA_043772515.1. Taxonomy (GTDB): domain Bacteria; phylum Bacteroidota; class Bacteroidia; order Flavobacteriales; family Flavobacteriaceae; genus Flavobacterium. Next base: position 78 of record JAYVGE010000025.1, read on the forward strand.
CGACAGGATCAGAGACCGAGAAACCACAGGCTCAGAGAACCGAGAAGCGACAAGCTCAGCGACCGAAAAACACAGAGCCAGAGAACGAAGAATGATACTTGAAAAATTTAACGATTGATTAGCTCTACTTTTAATCCTACCTTATATATAGGTAGATTTCATCAAGCTAAAATCTTAGATCAACTACTAGCTGACCGAAACGACATGCTTCTTAAGACAAACCCAGATAATTCTAATTTAGGAGCATAGATAATTCATTTAAAAAAACTAAAAACTGATGTCTTTACTTCTTGACTATACAACTAAACAAACAGGAATGATATATTGTCCTCTTTTATAGTATAAATCCTCAATGACTACGAAGGATTACCTCTAAAAATAAATACAACATTATTTCAATGACGTTACTTATCGAAAAAGCAGTTTTTACAACGCCAAATGATTATATTATTTTTAATTATGCCATAAATTGAAAGTAAAACTCAAAATCTTTTGTCTATTTTTACACTCTACAAAATAAATTTTATGACGAATACACTCTTATTTTCATTAGCTATCATCATTACTCTTTGTATTGGCGTTTTTATCGGAAAGCTCCTTTTCTCCGCCCGATTTCTTTCTGAAAAAATTGGTTTAGAGGAACGAACTCTAGGATTGAACACACAATTAAATCAGCAAAAAGAACAATTTTTGAATGACAAGAACATTTTTGAAAAACAACTACAAACTGCCAATTCCGAAAAAGAAAGTATTCGAAACGAAAAAGATAGTCTCGCTATCCAGCTTTCGAAAAAAGAAGTCGATTTTGACAATCTTTGGGAACGCAATAAGGAACAAAAAAACGAAGTAGAAAAACTACAAGAAAAATTTATCAAAGAATTTGAAAATCTTGCCAATAAAATATTAGAAGAAAAATCAAGTAAATTTACCGAACAAAACAAGGAGAACATAAAAAACATCTTATCTCCTTTGCAAGACAAAATACAACTATTTGAAAAAAAGGTTGAAGACACACACAAAGAAAGTATTGATTACCATGCGGCTTTACGCCAACAAATATTAGGTTTGCGTGATATGAATGAAAAAATGAGCAAAGAAACCCTAAATCTAACAAAAGCATTGAAAGGCGATAGTAAAATGCAAGGGAATTGGGGCGAACTCGTTTTGGAAAGAGTGCTAGAGAAATCCGGTTTAGAAAAAGGACGCGAATACGAAGTACAACAAAGCCATACTACCGGAGAGGGAAACCGCGTTTTTCCTGATGTTGTCATCAATTTACCAGATGGAAAAAAGATGATTGTAGACTCTAAAGTTTCCCTAACTGCGTATGAAAAATACATCAATGAAGAAGATGATCTTTTAAAAAACGGATACTTAAGAGATCATGTAAACTCCATAAAGCGGCATGTAGAACAGTTAGGAGAGAAAAACTATCAGGATTTGTACCAAATTGAAAGCCCCGATTTTGTATTGCTTTTTATACCAATGGAACCCGCATTTGCCATGGCACTAAACCAAGATACCACTTTGTACAATAAGGCTTTTGAGAGAAATATCGTAATTGTAACTCCCTCGACACTTTTGGCAACTTTACGAACCATCGATAGTATGTGGGCAAACCAAAAACAACAGGAGAATGCATTTGAAATTGCACGTCAAGCAGGCGCATTGTACGATAAATTTGAAGGTTTTGTTGCTGATTTAATTAAAATAGGCAAAAAAATAGACGAAAGCAAAACCGAATACCAAGGAGCAATGAATAAATTGGTAGACGGAAAAGGAAACTTGATTGTAAGTGTCGAAAAATTAAAAAAAATGGGAGCCAAAGCCAAAAAGGCTCTCCCAGAGAACATATTAAGAAGAGCAGAAATCGACGAAAACCAACTTTTAAACTAATACAAATGAAACGAATTTTAGGAATTATTATCGCAATTTCTGTTTTAGCACTTGCGGGATACATGGCTTTTATATACACTATCACTTTTAGCGATGGTTTTCGTTCTGGAGAACTCATCAGACTAAGCCACAGAGGCTTGATGATAAAAACATGGGAAGGCGAACTAAGTCAAGGTATCTCTGGCGCACAAATTTTTAGTTTTTCTGTACTCGATAGCGACAAATCGGTGATTAAAGACCTTGAAAATCTTCAGGGAAAATATGTAAAGCTAACTTATGTAGAAAGATACAAAACCTTTCCGTGGTGGGGAGAAACAAAATATTTTGTTACAGCCGTTCAAAAAGAAGATTCTCCATTTAATCAAAAATAAAATACTATGGATCCAATATTCAAAACCGTGGCTTCCTCCTATATAAGTATTTCTGAATTAATGTTACCCTCTCACACCAATTTTAGTGGCAAAATACATGGAGGATATATTTTGTCACTACTGGATCAAATTGCTTTTGCTTGTGCCTCCAAATTTTCGGGTAATTATTGCGTAACAGCCTCTGTAGATACCGTCAATTTTTTGAAACCGATAGAAGTTGGCGAATTGGTTACTATGAAAGCATCTGTAAATTATGTAGGCAAAAGCTCTATGATTATTGGCATTCGGGTTGAAGCCGAAAATATTCAAACGGGAGTTTCTAAACATTGCAATTCATCCTACTTTACAATGGTCGCAAAAGACAAAAATGGCATTAGTGTAGCCGTTCCAGGACTTATTAAATCTAACAGACGTGAAACGTTTTTGGAACTGCATCAAACAAATAGCATTAAAAAAAGAAAGAGAACTACATGAGGAAATCTTCGATTATAGATCTACCGAAGCCCTTTCAAACTTAGAAAACTACAAAGTAATAGTAGATTTAAAAAAAGAATAATTGGATAGTTCTTTCCAAGAAGAAAACCCTTCGTTTTTTTTAAAAATTAAGTCAAATATTCTTATCGTTTTAAAATCAAATAAGACCAAAATTTCGTAACTTTAAGTAATTCAATTCATAGTCATGAAAAAAATTACTTTTTTATCACTACTACTTTTTGCGCAAGTAAATTACGCTCAGGACAAATTGACGACTGCAAAAGGAATACTTTCTTTTGAGGCTTCTGTGCCTTTTTTTGAAGAAGTAAAAGCAAAAAACGAAGAATTAAAATGTCTCTTGGATATAAAAACAGGGCGGTTGTATTTTATGGTTTATATCAATCAATTTCAATTTAAAAGAGATTTAATGAAAGAGCATTTTAATAACAATTATTTAGAAAGCGATCGGTTTCCGAAGGCTCTTTTTAATGGTGTAATTGAGAACTTTGATTTGAAAGATATTACAATAGCACCAAAAACCTATCAAATAAAGGGTAAAATACAAATACACGGAAAATCTAAAAAAATTACTGTTCCTGTCGAATTAAAAAAAGCAGGAAGAGGGATTGAAATAATCTCAAATTTCACACTAAACACCGATGATTTTAAAATTGAAATCCCATCGATGGTAATCACCAAGGTATCCAAAAATGTAAATACCCATTTAGAATGCATTATAGAGTAGCTTTAACACAAAGACTCCTTTAACGCCACATTCAAGTCTTTATACACAAATCTAAAACCTATGTTTTTAATTTTATCCGAAGAAACCTTTCTGCCCGTCAAAGCAATTTTGGACATTTCTCCCATTGCCAACTTGAGAACAAACTCTGGAACATTGGGTAACCAAAGCGAATAGCCATAAATTTTAGCTAGTGATTTTGAAAAAATCGTACTATTGGTACCATCTTCAATTACAGCGTTGTAGGCTCCTCTCATGTTAGAGTTTGTCAATGCTTCAATATAGATTAAACTCAAATCATAAACATGTATCCATGGTACGTACTGCTTACCAGATCCCAAAGCAGCTCCAAATCCGTACTTGAATATCGGTGCCATTTTTTTTAGAAAACCACCTTCTCTTCCTAAAACCAAACCGGCTCTTACTTTTACAGTTCGAATGCCTAAATTCTCAATATTGCTTAAGGATTTTTCCCATTTTTGGCAAGTAGAACCCAAAAAATCATCTGCAGCTCGAGTGTCTTCTGTACAAATCCCTTCGCCATTGTATGCCCCATAAATACCAATTGCTGACGCTGAGACAAAAGCATCTAGTTTTTTATTATTGGCTTGAAGAACCGAATATATTAGCGCTACAGACTGTTCCCTGCTATTAATGATTTCGTCTTTACGCTTACTAGTCCATCTTTTTTCGCCAATGTTTTCTCCTGCCAAATGTATAATGTAATCTGCATTTAGCACTGATGCCTCGTCAATCTCACCATTAACAACATCCCATGTATAATAAGAAATAGATTCTGTATTTTCCTTACCAACTCTTGTTAGGATCGAAACAGAGTACCCCTTCTCTAGCAACAGTGCCGATAAATACCTACCAATAAATCCCGTACCACCAGTTAATAATACATTTTTCTTCATAAGATTTCCTTTTAGCAATCGATAAAACTATGTAAATCTAAGTATACTCTTTGCCTATCTCTATTAAAAATTAGTTAAACATTGCTTATCTTTTTATAAATCTATATCGTTTGTGGTTTAATTCAAAAGTCTTTTTCTCCGTTTTGATATTGCCTGCAATTTTGAATCAAATAACTAATCGAGACCAACCCGTACAAAATCATTTAATTTGTCCAAATTCAGAACCGTACTTCTATTATTATCACTTCGAGTATACATCATTTCGAATTTAGCGCCATATACCAATTCTTCAAAAACATATGACGTTCGAGTGGCAACAGTGGTACTAAACATATCGTCAAATGTTTTTATAATGACCAAAATTTCTCCTCTCATAGTGGCAAAATCATTTGCCTTAAAACCAAACAATGGACTGTTTTCGGTTATAGGATGTACGAGTGTCCAGCTCAAGGTTAAGGAATTAACTCGTTCTATTTCTAAATCTAGAATATAAAACTTGTTTATCAATACCCCATTTTCTTCTATATTAAGCCCTAAAGTAACATTTGCTTCTGCATCGATATAATTGGTGTTTTTAAAAGGAACCATCCTAAACATAAGAGCCGTTCCGTTTTTGTAGGGGGTAATTAAAGCATTCTGAGAAAACTTCAAAAAAATAGAAGGTCTACTGAATCGTCCAAAAAACAACCCTGTGGCAATGGCAAAACTCAAGAGTCCGAATAATGCCTCAATTGCAGAGAGCGAACTGGCCAAAAACCCTTTTGGACTAATATGCCCATATCCCACCGTAGTAAATGTTTGCGCACTAAAGAAATAAGCTTGACCGAATTTTACCCATTCACTACTTGTTGCAGCAATTCCGTTCAGATATTCAATTCCAATACAATAGTACAGAAAAGCAAACAGAAAATTAACCCCGATATAAAACGAAATAAGAATTCCCAGAAATTGCCACCTGGGCAAATCAAGCATCGTATGATACCAACTTATGCGATCCAAAAGATGAATTCCTTTTTTTACAATATTTGCCGAGCCGTCTTTATTAATAAACCGACCGCCATAACTAGAAGCATTGGCACCAAAACCAGAATTGGTAAGTGCTTTTGCCTTTGAATTAATTCGCTTTAATAATGCCATTTTTAGAATTTTGATGCAATTTAAAAAATATCTGTGTAAGAAATTAATTAAACTTGAAATATTAAGACAAAGTCCGCACCTTTTTTACTACAAGAGAGCTAATTCTGATACTTTATTGAAGATTGACACCAATAAAGCGCATTAGAATCGGCATTAAATGGGCTGTAAACTATTCAAAAAAGCACTAAAAAGGCTTATATTTGCATAAAAAACAATATGCAACATATTATAGATCGTTTTATTAGTTATGTAATAATTGACACCGAATCGGATGCCAGTTCAGAAACTACTCCAAGTACAACAAAACAATGGGATTTGGCCAATAAATTGGTCGAAGAACTAAAAACCATTGGTATGCATGACGTTACGATTGACGACAAAGCCTACATTATGGCCACTTTACCAAGTAACATTACTCACGAAGTCCCAACCATTGGTTTCATTGCTCACTTTGATACCACCCCCGATTTTACAGGAGCCAACGTAAATCCACAAATTATTACTAATTATGATGGTCGAGATATTATACTGAATGCAGAACAAAACATTATCTTATCTCCATCTTACTTCAAGGATTTATTGCAATACAAAGGACAAACATTAATTACTACCGACGGAACAACATTATTGGGTGCCGATGACAAAGCAGGAATTACCGAAATTATTACAGCAGTTGAGTTTTTGATTAACAATCCAGAAATCGAACACGGAAAAATAAGAATTGGTTTTACTCCAGACGAAGAAATTGGTCGTGGAGCACATCATTTTGATGTTGCAAAATTTGGTGCCGATTGGGCTTACACTATGGACGGAAGCCAAGTGGGAGAATTGGAATATGAAAATTTTAATGCCGCTGGAGCCAAAATCATTTTTAAGGGAAAAAGTGTTCACCCAGGTTATGCCAAAGGAAAAATGATTAATTCTATGCTTATCGCAAATGATTTTATAAATGCATTGCCAAAAGACGAAACTCCTGAAGAAACCAAAGGTTACGAAGGATTTTTTCATGTACATCATCTTTCTGGAAATATCGAAGAAACCATTTTGGAACTTATAATAAGAGACCATAGCACCAAGAAATTCGCAAAAAGAAAAGAATTGATTGAAAAAATCACCAAAAAAATTAATAAAAAATTCAAAAAACAATTTGGAGAAGATATTGTAATCACAGAGATAAAAGACCAATACTATAACATGAAAGAAAAGGTGGTACCTGTAAAACATATTGTAAACATTGCCGAAGAAGCGATGAAACAAGTGGGTATTAAACCACTCATCAAGCCTATTCGTGGCGGAACTGACGGTTGCCAACTCTCGTACAAAGGTTTGCCGTGTCCTAATATCTTTGCAGGCGGACACAATTTTCATGGAAAATACGAGTACGTTCCAGTAGAAAGTATGCAAAAAGCAGTAGAAGTAATTGTGAAAATTGCCCAATTAACCGCTATCGGGAATTACAGTTTTAATGAAGAAAAGTCAAAAAGAAGACTAAAAGTAGCCTTAAAAAAATAAGCTCCTTACTCGAAGTCAACCAATTTGATTGGAGAGACTTAAAATTGGCAAAGTTAAGATCCTTAATTTACTACAGATTTAAAAAAATGAGGTTTGAAACTTTGACAAAGAATTACTAATGAAGAAAGCTCTTATAATTTCTACATATTGAGGTTTATTGAATAAACTAAGAATTAAAAAAAGACTTTGCGGGATTTCAGTTCTCTTGCAAGGTTTTTTTTTGACCTTGTAGGTATTAAAGTTTATTCATAGTAAGCTTTTTAAAAGTTCCTTGAAAACAAATGCCTTATACCATTTAAGCCTAGAATTTACCGTAATAAAACATTCTTTTCCCTTTTCATTTTCAAAATAAAAACAAACCGTAGCCATGCTATACTCAATTTTTCTTTTTTAAATAAAGAAAAAAAATGGCTATTTTATTTTACAGTAAATTCTAAACTTAAATGGTATTAAAAGTAACAATCCCTTAATGTGTATAAACACTCTTGCCTATAGAACACGAAGCACGTAGATTGACTAAATACGATTTTCTACATCCTATAAAAACCCATTTCTTGGTATCATTTAAATTCTATTGCGTTTAAAAAATGCTAAATCTACTTTCTAAACGAATTTTACTGTGCGAGTAATAAAAATTTAACATTGGCGAATCACTTAAATGACTATATTTACTTACACTAAAATCACAATTTATTAATATTCAAAATAAAACAATTGTATTTTTGGGTTGTATACATATTCACATAAATAAATAAATAAACAATATTACACCATGACAGAAAAAGAAGAAGACAATGGTATACCAGATGTTATCATAAACACTGGAGTAGATATACCTGTAAAAACTAGAAGAAATAAAATCGAAAAAACAAAAGAAGAAATCACCGAAAATATCGATCAAACCCACGAAGGAACCACTACAGATAAAACCTTGACAACAAATACTGAAGAAGAAAACGAAGAAATTAAGGAAAAGAAGAAAAAAAAGAAAGCGAAAATGAAAGAGAAAGAGAAAAAGAAAGAAAAGCTAAAAAAAGCCAACACTAAAGAAAAAGCTAAACAAAAAGAAAAGAAAGAAAAAGCAAAGGCAAAAGCTAAAAAAGCGAAGAAAGCTAAAAAAGACAAGGCCAAGAAAGCAAAAATCAAGGCTAAACTTAAAGCTAAGAAAGCGAAAGCAAAATCAAAAAAAACAAAGAAGAATAAAAAAAATAAAAAATAACACAATCTCTTTGACACTATCCTAAAAGTGTGGGAGTTGAAAATATAGAAGTTTGACTTTTTAAATATTTTTAAGAATAATTACGAATTGATTGAGGAATAATCCGTTATTTTATAATAAAAATGCCCCGAGACGAAAATTATCTTGGGGCATTTTTAATTAAGAAAAGCGTACTATTTTTTACTTAAAGCAGCACTCATTTCCATAGAAATAGCAGAACGCTCCATTTTTAGTTTTCCCGACATTGTTTCTACAACAACTGTTGTATCAGCCAATTCTGAAATTTTACCATGAAGACCACTTTTAGTTATGATTTTATCTCCGATTTTAAGTGAACTTTCAAATTCTTTTTCGTTTTTAGCTCTTTTCTGTTGCGGTCTAATCATAAAGAAATAGATTACAACAAACATTAATAAAAACGGTGCAAACTGAGTTAACTGTCCCATAATATTATTTTATTTTTTGTTATTTGTTATTGGAATTTTATTTTAAAAATTGAATTTAGTCATTACATTAAACCACGCCCTGTTTTTAGCAATCGTTTGCTCACTTCTAGTTCTTTAGACAAATTATCTAAAATACCATTGATAAAAATACTACTTTTGGGTGTAGAATATTCTTTGGCAACTTCTAAATATTCATTCAAAGTAACTTTTACTGGAATAGAAGGGAATTTCAAAAACTCACAAATTGCCATTTTAAGAATAATGGTATCAATCTCTGCAATTCTTTCGGTGTCCCAATTAGGCGTTTTATTTACATATTCCTTAGCAAATTCTCTTTCGTTTAAGACTGTTTTTCTAAACAAATCTTTAACATATTCTTTATCCTCAGTATCCTTATACAATTTAGGGACTCTAAAACCATCGTCTTCTCCTTGCTTAATTGACTTTAACTGCTTGATAATTTGAGTATTTACCAACGGAATATCATCAATCCAAGTCAATTTATCATCTTCAAGGTATTCGTACAGTTTCTCGTTCGGCACGATTACTTCTGTAAACAAGTCTACGATAAAATCTCTATCCTCTTCAAATGTATTTACAGCAGTACTCATGTAGCCTTGATACAATTTACTTTCTTTTACAGCATTAAGAAGAATTAAAATATAATCGTCATTTAAAGTCCAACTATCTATTTTACGAGTTTCTAACGCAATGCTTAATGAATTGTTTTCGGCTAGAATTTGAAAAATACTGTTTTTTATAAACTTCTCATTGGGATTACGTTCTTGCGGAGTTGCAAGATGTTTTTGACTTGATAAATGTAAAAAGACAGTCTCTTTTTTACAAATTTCTAACAATGAAGAAACCATTGTAAGGTATAAATCAAGAATAGCATCGATACTATAATAAAGGAATTTTTCTTCTTTTTCGAGATTATCCGAACCACTTTGATGCATCGCATAAATGGATTGCATGACCTTAACACGAATATGTCTTCTATTTACCACCTTGTAAGAACTTTTAAATTAGTCTGCAAAAATAAGACTTTCATTGTTTAAAATAAAATTTAAATCTCTTTAATTTAAGAAAAAAAATGGTCCGTATCTGTTTTAAAAAAGCGATCAGTTTTCGGGACTTTTAAAAAAACAAACCCCAAAAACTGATGTACCCAAGTGATTTCTTAATTCTTCGCAATGACACAGAACACTTTTAAACTGAATACTATTTCTGGCTGTTCTCTATTTTTCTTAGATCAATACGTCTTTGAGCAATCGTCAAAGCGGCTTGATGTGTGGTCATGTTATTTGCAATTGCAAAAGCAAAAATCTCTAGAGTTGTGTTGTAGATATTCTCTGTTTTGCGCATGATTTCTGCTTTGTCATAATGTTCTAATTCTGCATAAACATTAATAATACCTCCCGCATTAATCAAGAAATCGGGTGCATACAAAATACCGCGTTCTTGTAAAATAGCACCATGAATAACCTCATTTGCTAATTGATTGTTGGCAGCACCAGCAATAACTTTTGCATTTATTTTGTAAACCGTATCGTTATTGATCGTTGCTCCCATAGCGCAAGGTGCGTAAATATCGACAGCTGCACTATACAAATCGTCGCCTCTAAATATGGTAGCGTTGTATTTTGCTGCAACCTCTTGCAACTTTTGATCATTGATGTCTGCAATAGTAACAATGGCACCTTCTTTTGTCAAATAATCGACCAACGTTTCTCCAACGTGTCCTATTCCTTGCACCAATACTTTTTTTCCGTTTAGTACATCCGAACCAAATTGTTGCTTGGCAGCAGCTTTCATTCCCAAATACACACCGTAAGCCGTTACTGGAGAAGGGTTTCCTGCTCCACCTCTTGATTCAGAAATTCCTGTAACATAAGGTGTCACGTCTCTAACGATGTCCATGTCTGCGGTTTCCATCCCTACATCCTCGGCGGTAATGTATCTTCCACTCAAAGAGTGTACAAACTCACCAAATTTACGCATCAATTCTGGTGTTTTTTGGGTTTTGGCATCACCAATAATAACTGCTTTTCCGCCTCCGATATTCAAACCTGTAATCGCTGCTTTATAGGTCATACCTCTCGAGAGACGCAATACATCATTCAAAGCTTCCCATTCATTGGCATAATTATACATTCTGGTTCCTCCCAAAGCAGGTCCCATAACCGAATTATGAATACCAATAATTGCTTTTAAACCTGTATCTTTGTCATTACAGAAAACAATTTGTTCATGATCATCAAAAGACAATTGACCGAAAACGGGATCCATTTTTTGAAGTTCTTTAGCTGTTGTAAAAACTGTGCTCATAGTAGTAGTAGTTTTTTTGTGATAAATTATGAATTTGTCAAAAAGACATTCCAAAAATACACAAAAAATATACATACAATATTTATTTTTAACCAAATTGATAAATTCAATAATTAAATTAAACTAAAATTGAATTTACAACATTGTTAAAAACTGATTACCAGACAACAAACAAGCCTATTTTACCACTGATTATCTTAAAAACATGAAAGAATTAAGTTATTTAAACAAATACTTTATCAAATATAAATACAGTTTTTTACTAGGTATTCTTATCACTATTATCGCACAAATATTTTCTTTGTTTACTCCAAAATTAATCAGCAAATCATTTAGAGCAATCGAATCCTTTGCAAAAGACAAAACGGTTAGTCAGAGTATCCTTCGTCAAGAATTAATTTCGAATATTTTACTCATTATTGCAACTACAATTATAGCTGGATTTTTAACTTTCCTAATGAGGCAAACCTTAATTGTAATGTCTCGTCACATCGAATTCGATTTGAAAAACGAAGTTTTTCGACAATACGAAAACTTGTCTCAAAATTTCTACAAACAAAACCGCACTGGCGATTTAATGAACCGAATAAGCGAAGATGTGTCAAAAGTAAGAATGTATGTGGGACCAGCTGTTATGTACACTATAAACACCTTTATCCGTTTTGCAATTGTAATTGGTTATATGTACAACGTTTCGCCACGATTAACACTCTATACCTTACTGCCCTTGCCTATATTATCGTATTGTATTTTTAGGTTGAGTTCTGAAATTAATAAAAAAAGCACTGTTTTTCAAGAATATCTATCTAAAATATCCAGTTTTACACAAGAAATATTTTCTGGAATTCGAGTAATCAAAGCCTATTCTTTAGAAAATCAACAACAAAATAACCTCTTTGACTTAGCCAAGGAAAGCAAAAGTAAAAGTCTCAATTTAGCCAAAGTACAATCTTTATTTGGCCCGTTAATGCTAGCCTTGATCGGAATAAGTAACTTGGTCGTTATTTATTTTGGAGGAATGATGTATATTGATGGTAGCATAAAAAGCATTGGTACCATTGCCGAATTCATATTATATGTTAATATGCTGACTTGGCCAGTTGCCTCATTAGGCTGGGTTTCGTCTATGGTTCAAGAGGCCGAAGCTTCTCAAAAACGCCTTAACGAATTTCTAAAAATTGTTCCCGAAATAAAAAACAAAAACCCAAACACCTCCCTAATCGAAGGAACAATAGCATTCGAAAATGTAAGTTACACCTACAAGGACACCAATATACAGGCACTACAAAACGTCTCTTTTGGTGTAAAAAAAGGAGAAACATTAGCGATTCTAGGCAAAACAGGCTCCGGAAAATCGACTATTTTATCCCTAATTTCCCGCATGTACGACGTGACACATGGACAAATCATGATTGATAATCAAGAAATTAGCAACCTAAATTTATTTGATCTAAGAGACAGCATCGGAATCGTACCTCAAGACGCATTTTTGTTCTCCGACAGCATCAAAAACAATATAAAATTCGGAAAAGAAGACGCCACAGATGACCAAGTAAGCTCGGCTGCAAAAAACGCTGTGGTTCATCATAACATTATGGGTTTCAATAAACAATATGATACCGTCCTAGGAGAAAGAGGAATTACACTTTCTGGCGGTCAAAAACAACGGGTTTCTATTGCCAGAGCCATTATCAAAGATCCCGAAATCTTACTTTTGGACGATTGCTTATCGGCCGTAGATACCGAAACCGAAGAAGCGATTCTGAACAACTTACAAGAAATTTGTAAGTATAAAACAACCATAATTGTGAGTCATCGCATTTCATCAGCAAAAAATGCAGATAAAATAGTAATCCTTGAAGACGGAAAAATAATTCAACAAGGGACTCATAATCAACTGATAAATCAAGAAGGCTACTATGCTTCGCTATATTTAAAACAACTTTCGGAAAAAGAAATGCTTTAATCCTTGTTTAATACATAATTTTTTTGGATTTTTGAGTACTATTAAACAAAAAATTTGACCGAAGGATTATGAGAGAAAATGACATGTTAGAAAAAGAAGAGATATTTTCGAAAGTTTTACGAGCTGGAAGAAGAACTTATTTCTTTGATGTGAGAGCTACAAAAGCAGATGATTACTACATTACCATTACCGAAAGCAAAAAATTTACCGAAGAAGATGGATCTTTCCATTTTAAGAAACATAAAATATATTTGTACAAAGAAGACTTTGCTGCTTTTGCCGAAATTCTAGGGGACATGACCTCGTATGTATTAAATCACAAAGGAGAAGAAGTAATCTCCGAAAGACACCAAAAAGATTTTAAGAAAGAATTCCCTTTAGAGAAAACCGACGAAGAAATCATACCAAAAACATCCACTTTTACAGACATAGATTTTGATGATATTTAGCACAAAATATTTTAAATCATACTAATTTGCTTTAATAATTACGATTTAATATGTATATTTGTTTCATAATTTAGATGTATGAGCTACCAAGTAAATTTAAGAGAGGAAGATTTAGT
>JAYVGE010000026.1:0-2175 GCA_043772515.1 Flavobacterium sp.
TATAATACAACCCAATCCCTCCTCTATCGAAAAGAGAAAACCTGAGGTGAGGAGAAAAAAGTCAGACTATATTGTAATTGCGTTTGGTATAAATTATCCGTTGTTTTTAAATAGCTTCTCTGAATTTATTTTTGAATCGTCCCCGTTTTGACTTATCAAACTGGTTTGTACTCTTTTTTGGAATTAGCTATCGCTTTCAGTATATTTGTAAGTAACCCGAAGTGTAAAAAAGCAATTCTTGTTTTTGGGATTTTATTTCATTTTTTGATAGCCCTTTTCCTAGGGATAGTAAGTTTCTCTATGATTATGACAGCTTGTTTAATCTTATTTTTAATTTCAAAAAACAATAATTATGGGTACAGAAATTTGTATTTCGATCCTTTTGTTAATCTTCTCCGCAATAGTATTCTTTTTTCAGCCAAAAAAAATTAATTTTATTTACGGTTACCGAACTAGAAAATCTATGAAAAACATAGAAAACTGGAAGTTTGCAAATCGGTTTTCAGCCGTTTTTATGATGGTGTTTTCTGTTATAAACATCATTGTTTTTTACATTATGTCAATCTTTATAGATGATATTGATGATGCTATTTTCTATATAATTCTTGCAATAGAGTTTGGGCTGTTGTTTTATGTTACCGAAAAAAAAATGATTTAATTATGAAAACATTAAAATCGACTTTTTCTTGCTTTATTATTCTTTCCTTTTTTGGAGCCTTTGGACAAGAAATAACAGGTAAATGGAATGGCGTTTTAAAAGTTCAAGGAACTCAATTACGACTGGTATTTACTATTTCAAAAGATAAAGATGGCTATAGCTCAACTATGGATAGTCCAGACCAAGGGGCAAAAGGAATTGCTGTAACGTCTACTACATTTGAAAATGCAACTTTAAAAATTGAAGTTTCAAGTGCCAAGATTCGATACCAAGGAATTCTTGACAAAAGCAATATAATTAATGGTAGTTTTGTACAAGCGGGTCAATCTTTTCCGCTAAATTTGTCTCGAACCGAAGTAGAAAAACAAATTATTGTTAGACCACAAGAGCCTTCAAAGCCATATCCATATTATTCTGAAGAGATTGTATTTGACAACAAAAAAGACAAAATAGTATTGTCTGGAACTTTAACATTACCCCGTAAAGAAGGTAAATTCTCTGTTGTAGTTTTAATAAGTGGTAGCGGACCTCAAAATAGAGATGAAGAAATCTTGGGGCATAAACCGTTTTTAGTTTTGGCAGATTATCTAACTAAAAATGGAATAGCTGTTTTGAGATATGATGACAGAGGTACAGCAAAATCTAGTGGCAATTTTACAACCGCAACGACGCCTGATTTTGGTTCTGACGTCGAATCGGCAATAGAATATTTACTCACTAGACCCGAAATTGACACCAAAAAAATAGGGCTGATTGGGCATAGTGAAGGAGGAATCATTGCTCCGATGGTAGCCAGCAAATCCAAAAAAGTAAGTTATATAGTGCTATTGGCAGGAACGGGTATTCCCGGGGATCAATTATTATTGAAACAACAAGAATTCATCCTAAAAGCATCCGATATTAATGAAAGAGAGCTACAACAAAATATAAAATTTAACCGTGGTGCTTTTGATATTATTTTAAAATCAAAAACTTTAGAAGAATCAAAAATTGATTTGAAAAAGTATATAACCGAAAATAGCAAATCTATTAAGCCCATAGAAATAACAGACGAGGATTTTTTGTCGCTAGAAATGAATCAACTTACAAACCCTTGGATGGTTTATTTTTTAAAGCATAATCCTGCAAATGCTCTAAAAAAAATAACTTGTCCCATATTGGTCTTGAATGGCGAAAAAGACTTGCAAGTTCCATCAAAAATAAACCTTTCGGAAATTAAGAAAGCATTAGAAAACGGAAACAATAAAAATTTTACAGTAAAAGAGTTGCCTAATTTGAATCATTTATTTCAAGAATGTAAAACAGGATTGCCATCAGAATATGCTATGATTGAACAAACAGTGTCTCCAATAGCTCTAAACGAAATTACAAACTGGATTTTGAATCAAGTAAAATAGTGCCATTGCTAATGACCATTAGAAAGCCCTATTTACCCAACATCTCCATCAATTCCAAAGCTCTTCTAGTCGATTTTACATTTTCAAAAGTCAATAAAAGTCGTAAACCAGCTGGTGTTT
>JAYVGE010000027.1:0-2172 GCA_043772515.1 Flavobacterium sp.
AAAAGCAATTCCTTATTCTATCGATAAATTGCAGGATCGTGGTAAGTTTTTTGTTGAACCAAATGCCGAAATTTACGAAGGTCAGGTAATTGGAGAAAACTCTCGTGGTGATGATATGTGTGTAAACGTAACCAAAGAGAAAAAACAATCTAACGTTCGTTCATCTGGAAATGATGAAAAAGCAAGGATTATTCCTCCGATTATTTTCTCTCTTGAGGAAGCGCTAGAATACATTCAAAAAGACGAATATGTTGAGGTAACTCCTAAATCTATTCGTTTGAGAAAAATATATTTGACAGAAACAGATAGAAAAAGATTTAAATTCTAATTCTATTTCATAAAATTAAAACCCCATTCGTTTAGTCGAATGGGGTTTTTTGTTTAAATAGCGTTTTACACAAACCATGCCGTTTTTTTTAGACAAAACTTAAAACTGACTTATTTTATTCCCCAATGACACACTGTTGGTTAATCTACAAAGATGCTATTAGGTATTAGAAACTCCTAAAAGTTGCTTTCTCGTTTATCTTTTCAAACTAAAATGACCTTTTGTTTCTCTGCCATCTTCCAGTTTTACAGTATACCAATAATCATCTGCCGGAAGCATATATCCAGCAAAATTTCCATCCCAACCAGATCCAGATGGAGTTATTTGTTTTAAAAGTTTACCATATCGATCAAATATATAAATTACAGAATTTTTGTTAGAGCCGGTATTTAATCCTTTTATATTCCAATAATCATTATATCCATCTCCATTTGGTGTAAAATATTTAGAGACACCAATTACCGCAACCGTTTTATTTACGATACCGCATCCTCTTTTGTCGTTAATATAAACTTCATGCATTCCAGAGGACACATTGTCAAAAAAATTTAATTCCTGAAACGGTCCATTTGGTGCATCTAAACTATACTGATATTCTCCTTTACCAGTTACATTTACAGTAACAGTATTCACGTCATTATCTGACAAATCAACTATTGCAACACTTTGGACAACCGCTTCATTTGAGGGTATTACTTTTATTGTTCGGGTTTTACTACAACCCAATTTATTAGTAACAGTAACTTTGTAAACTCCTTCTGTGTTTACTCTTAAAGTTGCATCATTAGACAAAAAATTTCCATTATTTGTCCACTTATAATCATAATCACCTAGCTGAGAGCTAGTTACGAAACCTGGATTTAATTGCGCAAAATAAGTAGGAATATTATCGCAAACAAAAACAGTCTCTGTGGTTTTAATCGTAGGAAGTATATTGACTTCTAGTTTTATTTTACTAATACCATAACAATCATTACCGTCTTCAATACGTGCAAATACAAATTGATTATATGTCGTTTCATTTAGGTAGGAGAAAGGAGTTGTAATTTTATTTTTCTCTAATAAAGCATCCTCTTCATTGCGATAATAGTTTATACTTTGTGTACTTGTGATTGGTATATTGGCTTCTTTTAGATCAAAAAGATGTATTCCATCTTCAGTCCCATCATCGTCACAAGCTGGATTAATCGGATAAATCATTTCGGAAATTACATTTACTTTTAATGTTAAAGTACTAATAGTAAAACAATTTGTTTTGGTATTGGTAATTCGAACAGACAAAACCTGAGGATTACTGGTATTGGAGTAAATTGTATTTAACGGGTTACTATTATTTGTCGCATCCAAGATATTGGTAAAAAAAACAGGTAGGAGATCAGGATTATTGTTAGTAAGCTTAAAATTAGCCTCACTCAAATTAAACAAGGTAAAACCATCGGCAGCTAATCCTGCCTCACATTGCATCAAAGTTTCACTCACTATTACTGGCAACGAATTTACGATTAGTTTAATTTCCTTTGTTGCTACACTTGCCTGACTACTATATCCTTTTATAAAAATAGATTGTTGATTTGGAACTATATTATAAAAAAATCTCGATAATGGGTTTGAGTTGGTATCCGCATCATTTTGCGATAAGTAGTAATTGAGAGTGTACCCCGATGTATTTTGTTGATTAAATATGTCAGATGTAACTTTGTTTAAGTCGAATAACCCCTTCCCATTTGTAGAATCTCCATCAATTGCATTGTCGCAAATTTCTGATTTTGTGACAGGAAAAGTCAATTTTTCATGTATTTTGATAGTAAACGAGGTGGTGTTAAAGCAATTTGTTATTGTATTCG
>JAYVGE010000028.1:0-5165 GCA_043772515.1 Flavobacterium sp.
AGTTGTACCAAAATTACCTTCGGCTGGAGTATAGTAAGGTGTTTCTGCATTTTTGTGATTAGACAAATACGCATTGGCATTAAAAACAAAAAACTTAGAACGAAAACCATAACCAAACTCGAAAGATTCAAATTTTTCGTTTACAAATTCAGGATTTTTAAAATTATTTAGTCCGCTGTAAACCGTTACAAAAACCGGAGGTCTAGAAACAGTTCCCGCATTGGCCCAAATATTGTGCTTATCGGTAATATTATAATTAACACCAAACTTAGCATTGTAACCATCTATTTGTGTAATACCAGTAGATGCCTGAACAGGAGCAATTAATGGTTGATAATCTACACGCTCAATAAACTGACGGTTAAAACCACCTTGTGCAAAAAGATTAATTCTCCAAACATTGTATTCTACTTGTCCGTAGCTACCCAAATACTTTACTTTTGCATCATAATTATAATCGACAGAGACTCCGTTATTTTTTAATTTAAAAACATTGTACGAAGGTTTTGTATCAAATTGCTCAGCGGTATAATTATCTATACTCGCAGCACTAAAAGCATACCCATCTGCACCATAAAGGTTGTTTACATATTTGGTTTTGTTACTGATAGAACTTCTTGCATCAAGACCTACGTTTGCAGTAAAGTTTTTGGTAATATTTGATTTAAAGTTCATCAATCCACCATAAAAAGTATTGTTGTTAATCTCAGACAACAATGAGATACCTGCTGTACTAGCATTTGTACCATCAAACAGGGAATTAACATATTTACCATTCGATTGTTGATTTCTTTTGTAAAAACTATTAGAAAACTGGGCTTGATTACCACTATTGTAATCCCTAATAAAATTAAGATCTCTCTGACCTTCTGGTGTAACTATCTCATTTAAAGCACCTAGAATCCCACCTGCCAAATACGTTTGTCCTTTGGTTCCAGTAGAGCCGTATAATTTTGTAGACAATTGTGAATCTTTTGAAAAGTTCCAATCCCATTGAAGAATTCCTAATGGTGTATGACCGTAATTGGTACTTGTGTTTGAAACAACATTATCAAGATACCCCCAATCAGAATTAAATTTTGGATCTAAACCTTTGGTACCAAACCTTTGGTAATCTGCAATAGATACAGAAGATCTTCTTTGATTGTGCCATTGAGGAGCTCCAAATAATTTTGCTTGCAAATCATGTTTTCCTTTGCTTAATCCTAAAGCAATATAGTAGGATACTGCTTCAAAATCGGTTGCTTTTACATAACCATCCCCTTTTGTTTTAGACAATAATACGTTGGCAGAAAAACCATTTTTCAATCTTCCTGTTGCAAGCGAAGCTGTAAATTTAGAAAAACCATCGTTACCTGTAGTATTAAAAACATAGCCCCCTTTTTTAAAATCGGCATCTCTCAAAACCAAGTTCATTGTTCCTGCAACCGAAGAGTTAACTAGCTTAGAGGCACCCAAACCACGTTGTAACTGAACCGAACTTACTACATCGTTGATAGACATCAAACCTGTCCAGTCAATATTTCCTGTTTCTACATCTGCAATCGGAATACCATCAATCATCAAAGCCATATTGTTTTGATCGTAACCTCGAATAAATATTCTGGATTCAGAAAAACTACCACCACTTTTTGAAGTATATACTCCTGGAAGATTGGTTGTAACCTCGACAAAATCTTTATTACCAATACGCTCTTTCATTTCATATCCACGAATTGTAGAGGAAGCAACTGGTGTTTTTCTGTCTTTTGCGATATCAATACTAGACGACTTAACTTTAATATCCTTAACAATAGCTGTATTATCATTTAAAAAAATAACGCCTAAGTCTACAAAAGAATTCTTTCTAATTGTAAAAGGAATACTTTGAGTTTCGTATCCGTACAAACTCACCACTATTGTTCCTGATTTTACTTCAGTCGTTAAACTAAAACTTCCATCAAAATCTACATATTCTTTTTTTATAAATTGTTTAGAAGGTCCTTCTAAGGTTATAACTACTCCAGCAAGATTTAACTTCTCTTTAGCATCTTTAATTGTACCATTTATTTTTACCTGAGCTGTTCCGTCTGTACTACCTAACAACGCCATTAATAAAGCAAATGAAAAAATCAATTTATTCATATAATATTTTTTAAAATTAACAAGGTGCAAAGTTTTGTTAATTATTCAATAAAAGCAACTTTGATAGTAGATAAATTATCAATATGAAGACTATAAGTTTAATTTATTGAGATAAATAAAAAACTAATAAAAAAACAGAGTCACTAAAAATCAAAAAAAAGAGGTAAAGATACCGTTAAGTAATTGTTAATTTATTAAACATATACTACTGATTGATCAAAACGACACTTTAACAGAATCTGATTCTATTAATTTTCATTATTCTAAAACCACAACACAACGTCTACAGTATCGTAAGGTAATACATTAATATTCTCAAAAAACAAAGAAAAAAGCACCGTCACTATCTTGACTCATACTAAATTAGCCAAAAAAAACGAGTATTATCATCACAAAAAAAGGCTTCTTAACTTTTAGGTAGTCCGAAATTTACACTGACTGTGCTTCAAGAATACTCAAACAAGACAATAAGATTGGTTTCGAAATTGTTCCTTTTAATTATTTGATGTAGACTCAATACCAATTCAGAAATAGCATTCAAATATCATGAAGTACACACAAAAAAATAAGTTCTGAATAGTCTAAATAAATGTTTCCAAATAAGCCTTGCAATTTGCCTCGTTCTTTCGCCTTTTTCTTTGTTAAAAAATATTTCAATAATCCTGTTTATCACTTCACTATATTTCTATTTTCATTGGAGTTCGGTGAACTTTGTTTCAAAGATTTATTGTATTGAAAAAGACCAAAATAACTTCGTGAAATTTTGAATGGTTTATTTCAACACATTTACTAATCACAAAACATTCCTTTTAAAGATTATTGAGAACAATGTTTTTTTTTTATATTTGTATCCAACACAAAATACCATTATACATGAAAAAAATCCCACTTATTCTCTTAGTTCTATTTGTAACCACTTTTGCTTTTAGCCAAGGCAAAGAAAAAATAAAAGGATCGAAAACCGTAACCATTGAGCAAAAAGAAATTGGTAATTTTGAAGCTTTAGAAATAGAAGATAATCTAGAAGTTTATCTAGAAAAAGGAGAAAAAAACGAAATAAAAATTGAAGCCGACGAAAACCTCCACGAAATCATATCCTTCGATTTAAAAGACAATACGCTTCGTATTTATACTTCAAAACAAGCAACGTCTTTCAAAAAATTAATCGTTCGGGTAACTTACACCAATGATTTAAAGAGAATCACTTCAAAAAACGAATCGATACTCAATGCAATTGCCCAAATTCAGCTAGACGATATTACGATTACTTCTATAGATTTTTCTAGAGTATATATTAATGTTGATTCTAAAAATTTTACATTAAAATCAAACGATAAATCAAAAATAGAACTCAATTTAAAATCGCAAAGGGCAACAATAGAATTAAGCAAAAATGCCATACTCAAAGCACTAATTTCTACTATTGATTTAAAATGTGACTTATACCAAAAAGCGGTTGCCATTCTAGAAGGCGATGCTACAACGGCATTGATACGATTAGACAACAATTCGGTTTTTACAGGAAACAAACTCACCCTAAAGGATGCAAGCCTAACCGCCGAAAGTTACACTGTTTGTAGTATTCTTGCCGAAGCTACATTGATACTAGAAGCGACCGACAAAGCAGAGATTTCGCTCTTTGGATTGCCCAAAATAGAACTGAAAAAATTTGCTGATGAAGTAAAATTAATCAAAAAAATAAAAATATAAACTCAAAAAAAGTCCCAACTTAAAAATTGGGACTTTTTTTATACTATTCCCTCACACTAGCTGACACATTTCTCTAATTGAGAATGTTCTATTGAAGCCAAATATCTTTCGGCATCCAATGCGGCCATACACCCTGTTCCTGCAGCAGTAATAGCTTGGCGGTACACGTGATCGGCTGCATCTCCAGCTACAAAAACTCCGTTTACATTCGTTTTTGAAGTGCCTGGTACGTTTACGATATAACCCGTTTCGTCTAGTGTAATATATTCTTCAAAAATATCGGTATTGGGTTTATGACCAATAGCAACAAAGAATCCCGTTGCCGGAATATCAAACAGATCTCCTGTTGTTTTATTTTTTGCTTTAACTCCAGTTACAACTTGACCGTCTCCCAAAACTTCTGCAGTATCTTGGTTCATCAAAATCGTGATATTCTCTGTTTTACGAACACGCTCTTCCATTATTTTTGAAGCTCGAAAGTTTTCACTGCGCACCAACATCGTAACTTTTGAACACATTTTAGATAGATAATGAGCTTCCTCACAAGCAGAATCTCCCGCACCAACAATTACTACTTCTTGATTTCTATAGAAAAATCCGTCGCAAATAGCACAAGCAGAAACACCACCACCTTGTTGCAAATAATGTTGCTCTGACGGCAGACCCAAATATTTTGCAGTTGCTCCTGTAGAAATAATTACCGTTTCGCAATGCAACTCTATTTTGTCATTGATCCAAACTTTGTGAATGTCTCCAGAGAAATCAACCTTTGTAGCCCAGCCATCACGGATATCTGCGCCAAAACGCTGCGCCTGACTTTGTAATTGCACCATCATTTCTGGTCCAGTAACACCATCTACATAACCTGGGAAGTTTTCAACTTCATTGGTTGTTGTCAATTGTCCACCAGGCTGCATTCCTTGGTACAAAACAGGGCTCATATTGGCTCTAGCTGCATAAATAGCTGCGGTATAACCCGCTGGTCCAGAACCTATAATAAGGCATTTTATTTTTTCGATTGTATCGGTCATAAATTTTATTTTTTGAAAGACAAAGGTAAACTATATTATAAAAACCTAACAACTAAAAAAATCATAAAAATCTATCCTGAAATAAAAAAAAATATTTCCACAAAACACTTTGAAAAGCAAAATTAAACACTATATTTGCATCCGATTTAAGGTGTAGCGTAGTTTTGTTATCACATTCCTTTTTGAACGGGAAGAACACAGAAATACTACTATATTTTTTTAGATTAAAGACGAATTATTAAAACAATATATTCGGGGTGTAGCGTAGCTCGGTTATCGCGCCTGCTTTGGGAGCAGGAG
>JAYVGE010000029.1:0-2164 GCA_043772515.1 Flavobacterium sp.
AATTGCGGTTACGACATAAAAAGAGTCATTTGTAGCGACAACGGTCAAGCATATGCCGTTATGAGCCACGCGTTGGTCTATTTTTAATTCGTTCGTCATGTTAGAATTTACAGTAATATGTAAATTCCCTTTCTCTTTTCTTATTTCTCGGATTACTCCTTGAGTTTCTATAATTCCTGTGAACATTTCTTGTTTTATTTTACTAAATTTGCGCTTCAAAATTAGCAATAAATAACGTGAGGTCATGATGAAAAAAGCAGAAAATATAATCGTTGGTATTTCAATAGGAGATTTAAACGGTATTGGAAGCGAAGTGGTGCTAAAAACATTCGAGGATTCTCGTATGTTAGAGTTATGTACCCCGGTTATTTTTGCCAATGCAAAGATTCTTTCCTTTGTAAAAAAAAGCTTTGAATCGACATCTGTGCTTCAGGGTATAGACAAATTAGACCAAATAGTTCTGGGTAAAATCAATGTTTTAAATGTTTGGAGGGAGGGAATTGATTTAAGCATCGGAACAAACAACGAAAAGGTAGGAGAATATGCTGTAAAATCATTTGTTGCCGCTACAAAAGCTTTAAAAGACGGACTTATAGATGTACTAGTAACGGCGCCAGTAAACAAATATACAATTCAGTCAGAATCATTTAAATTCCCCGGGCATACCGATTATTTAGACCAAGAATTAGAGGGCAATGCACTGATGTTAATGGTGCAGGGTGGTTTAAGGGTTGGGCTACTAACCGATCATATTCCGTTAAGCGAAGTAGCGTCACATCTTACAGAAGAATTAATTGTTAGGAAGATTGAGACTGTAAAAAAATCTCTAATTCAGGATTTTAGTATCAATAAACCTAAAATAGCAGTTCTAGGCTTGAATCCGCATTGCGGTGATGGTGGTGTAATAGGAACCGAAGAGGATGTTATAGTAAAGCCAGTGCTCAAAAAAATATTCGACAAAGGGACTTTGGTTTTTGGACCTTTTGCGGCAGATGGTTTTTTTGGAAGTAATCAATACGAAAAATACGACGCGGTTGTTGCGACTTATCATGATCAAGGCTTGATTCCTTTTAAAACGTTGTCTTTCGGCAAAGGAGTAAATTATACGGCAGGCTTAAACAAAATTCGAACTTCTCCAGACCACGGAACCGCATACGATATTGCAGGAAAAGGAATTGCGGATTATAATTCGTTTAAGGAAGCCGTTTATTTAGCAATTGACATCTATAATTCGAGAAATCAATACGCCGAAATTAGTCGAAAGCCACTAAAAACAAAAGAAAAGCAGTTATAAACAAAAAAAGGTGAATAAGATTATTTGTTTTGCAATAATTTTATATCTTTGCACTCCCGAAGTTAGGGGTAAAATAGTGTTGAAATGAATAAGACAAAAGAATATTTAATTCCGTTCGTAGGATTAAAGCTTGGCAAACATCCTTTTGAATATCAAATCAATAATGCGTTCTTTGAAATCTTTGATTATAATGAATTTCAAAATTCAAACATCAAAGTAAATGTTGTTCTAGAAAAAAAGAACACGATGTTGGAACTGAGCTTCAAACATAGCGGAACAGTAAACGTACCGTGTGATCTTACAAGTGAAGATTTTGATTTGCCTGTAAAAGGGAAAATGAAATTAATTGTTCGTTTTGGAGAAGAATATAATAATGAGAATGAAGAGTTACTTATTTTGCCTTTTGGCGAATTTGAGATAGATATTGCACAGTATATCTACGAAATGATTGCTCTTTCGGTACCATTAAGACGGGTTCATCCTGGAATAAAAGACGGAACTCTTAAGACAGAGGCTCTAGCAAAATTGAATGAACTAACAATAAAAGAACAGAAAAAAGAGAATAAAAAAGAAGAAAAAGAAGATAATATAGACCCGCGTTGGGACAAATTAAAGCAACTATTAACGGATAAATAATATAGTAAAATGGCACATCCTAAGAGAAAAATCTCGAAAACAAGAAGAGATAAAAGAAGAACACATTACAAAGCTACTGTAGCTCAAATCGCTACTTGTCCAATCACTGGAGAAGCACATTTATACCACAGAGCCTACTGGCATGAAGGGAAAATGTACTATAGAGGGCAAGTTGTTATAGATAAATCTGTAGCTGTTGCTTAATACATTTTAGTAAATGATATTCGAACTCTC
>JAYVGE010000030.1:0-13420 GCA_043772515.1 Flavobacterium sp.
GATTTTATGCCCTGCCGAAAATGTATTGTCTAACACTTTACCATTTGTCAAACTTCTTAATTTGGTTCTTACAAATGCGGGGCCTTTTCCTGGTTTAACATGAAGAAATTCAATAATTTTATAAATATCATTATTGTATTTGATACACAATCCGTTTTTAATATCTGATGTTGATGCCATTGTAATTTATGATTAAATTTATGAATTTAGATTTGTGATTCTAAAAAACGAACCAATCCTCTTTATTAGTTGTATAATGTTATAGTGTCGAACGCAAATTCTATGATGCAATCCAGAAATCTATCGGGACAAAAAATTAGTAATTCCCCGAATATCCTTTCATTACTCCTCTTGATGAATTTCTGATAAAATCAATAATTTCATCTCGTTCAGGCGTTGCTTCCATTTCTGCTTCGATAATATCCATAGCTTGGGAAACATTATAATTTTTTTGATATAAAATTCTATAGATATCTTGAATTTCTTTTATTTTTTCGGTTGTAAAACCTCTTCTTCTCAAACCAACCGAGTTGATACCTACATAAGACAAAGGTTCTTTTGCCGCTTTTGTAAAAGGTGGCACATCTTTTCTTACCAAAGAACCACCAGAAACCATGGCGTGATCGCCAATATGAATAAATTGATGAATAGCAGCAAGTCCTCCAATAACAGCATATTTACCTATTGTAACGTGACCTCCTAACAAAACACCATTTACAATAATAGAATTATCGCCAACATGGCAATCGTGTGCCACGTGTGCAGCTGCCATTATTAAACAATTATTTCCAATGACAGTCTGCCCCGAAGCAATTGTTCCCCTATTGATAGTTACACATTCTCTAATGGTACAATTGTCTCCAATTATGGCCAAAGATTCTTCTCCACCAAACTTTAAATCTTGCGGTACTGCAGAGATTACTGCTCCTGGAAAAATATTACAATTTTTCCCGATTCTTGCGCCTTCCATAATGGTTACATTAGAACCAATCCAGGTTCCGTCTCCAATAATCACATCATTATGAATGGTTGTAAAAGGCTCTATTACAACATTTTTGGCGATTTTTGCACCAGGATGAACGTATGCTAACGGTTGATTCATCTACTTTTTTTTATATTAATATTACTCCAAATAAAATAAAAAAAGCTATTTAATTGAAATAGATTTTATCATTTTAAAATTATAATCTATTGTTTCTTAGCAATTTGAGCCATTAACTCTGCCTGTGCTACGAGTTTTCCATTGGCATAAGCATTGGCTTGCATATGACAAATTCCTCTTCGTATTGGCGAAATCAAGTCACATTTGAAAATTAAGGTATCTCCAGGTAAAACTTTGTTTTTAAATTTTACATTGTCCATTTTCATAAAAAAGGTCAAATAATTTTCTGGATCTGGAACTGTACTTAAAACAAGTACTCCTCCTGTTTGCGCCATCGCTTCTACAATTAAAACGCCAGGCATAACTGGTGCTCCTGGAAAATGCCCCACGAAAAAATTCTCGTTCATCGTTACATTTTTCATTCCAACAATATGACTGTCAGACATTTCGATAATTTTATCTATTAACAAAAAAGGATTTCTATGTGGTAAAATACTCATTATTTTATGAATATCCATCAAAGGTTCTTGATGCAAATCATACGAAGGAACATAATTTCGTTGTTCGTTTTTTATAATTTTAGCCATTTTTTTTGCAAACTGAGTGTTTACAAAATGACCTGGTTTGTTTGCAATTATTTTTCCTTGAATTTTTGTCCCAATCAAGGCCAAATCGCCCAGAACGTCTAGCAGTTTGTGTCTTGCTGCCTCGTTAGGATAGTGCAAAGTAAGATTATCTAATATTCCGTTAGGTTTTACAGTTAATTCTTCTTTACCGAAAGCTAATTTTAAGCTTTCCATGGTAGTCTCAGATATTTCTTTGTCGACATAGACAATGGCATTGTTTAAATCGCCACCTTTTATTAAACCACTATTTAAAAGAGACTCTAATTCATGCAAAAAGCTAAAAGTTCTAGAATTTGAAATTTCTGTTTTAAATTCAGAAAGGCATTTCATGGTTGCGTTTTGAGTACCTAAGATTTTTGTTCCAAAATCTACCATGGTTGTAATACTATACTGATCACTTGGCATTACCATTATCTCACTACCAGAATCTTCATCTATAAAAGAGATTACCTCTTTTACCACATATATATTTCTAGAGGCATCTTGCTCGACAAACCCTACTTTATCTAGTGCCTCTACAAAATATTTTGAAGAACCGTCCATAATCGGAAGTTCAGAAGCATTAAGCTCAATAATTACGTTGTCTAAATCAGAACCAACTAAAGCAGCAAGAACGTGTTCTGGTGTTTGAATTTTAACCCCTAATTTTTCTAAGTTAGTTCCTCTTTGTGTATTTACTACATAATTGGCATCGGCTTCGATAATTGGCTTACCTTCCAAATCTACTCTTACAAAAGTAAATCCGTTATTTATCGGAGCAGGTTTAAAAGTCATTGTAACTTCTTTTCCTGTGTGTAATCCAACACCTGTAAGTGAAATTTCGGTATTGATGGTCTTCTGTTTAACCATTATTTCCATTTTTTTGGTTTAATATTTGTTTTTTTAAATCTTCTATTTCTGCAACTATTTTATGTAATCTCTTGAAATGAACGTAGGATTTACTAAAATCATTGTATCCAAAAGCGGGGCTTCCTTGCAATGTTTCGTCATCTTTGATGTTTCTGGCTACACCAGATTGTGCTTGAATACGCACATTATCACCAATATACAAATGACCTGAAATTCCTACTTGTCCGCCAATCATTCCGTTTTTTCCGATTTTTGTAGAACCTGCAATTCCTGTTTGCGCAGCAATTACGGTATGTTCTCCAATCTCGACATTATGAGCAATTTGAATCAAATTGTCAAGCTTCACACCATTACGTATAATAGTCGACCCCATAGTGGCTCTATCTATTGTTGTATTGGCTCCCACATCTACATTATCTTCTAGGATAACGTTTCCTATCTGAGGAATTTTTGTGTACGATCCATCGGGATTAGGAGCAAAACCAAAACCATCGGCACCAATAACTGCCCCGGAGTATATCGAACAATTATTGCCTATAATTGTTTCCGAATGTACTTTTGCGCCAGCAAAAATACTAACATTATCTCCAATAACAACATCATCACCTATAAAACAATTAGGATAAATCTTAACATTGTTACCCAATATTACATTATTACCAATATAGCTAAAACTGCCTACATACAAGTTTTCGCCATATTGTACAGAATCGGACAGAACGGAAGGTTGCTCTATCCCTTTTTTCTCTAGTTTTGATTGGTTATAAAACTGTAATAGTTTTGTAAAAGAAGCATAAGCATCTTCTACTTTTATCAATGTGGTAACAAGTGGTGCTTCTGCTACAAATGTAGCGTTAACAATAGTTATCGTAGCTTTTGTCGAATATATATAATGTAGGTATTTAGGATTGGCCAAGAAAGCAATCGAGCCCTCTGTTCCTTCTTCTATTTTAGACAAACGAGAAACTTCTGCATTGGGATTACCAACAACTTCTCCTTCTAAAACGCCCGCTATTTGTGCTGCTGTAAATTTCATTCCGACAAAAATATAAAAAAATAGATTTTAAATGTTAATTTTATAACAGTTGTTTTGGAAAACAAATATAATATTTGGTCACCAATTTAGATAATGATTTCAAATTCAACTGGTCAGAGGCTTCTACAACATCTTCAATAGTTTTGTCTTTTTTCAAAATTCGTATGGGTTCTGCTACTTTACTGTAGGCTTGACTTTTTATTTTGCCTCTAAAAATAAAATAATCCGATTCTAGCAAGCTACTATTAGTACCTTTTACAAAACGTTCTTTAAAAATTTGAAGCTCTTCCGATGAAACTTTTTCGGCTGTCAATTGTATTTTTAATAAATCCCGATTTATAATCATTTTGCACAAAGATGAGAGAATAAAATCGTCCTGCTTTTGCCATGCTTTTAAAGCACTAATGATATCGAAATCGTCTAATTGAGAAAATAAGTCTAGATTTTCTGTACCAAATGTTTCAATTGTAACTTTGTTTTGCATAAAAAATAATAAAGGCTCGCTACAGGGTAATACGATACCTTTTTGAGTTAATTCTTTGGCTCTTTTCAAGACTTTGGTCAAAATTAGCTCTGCTACCAAACTCGTTTTATGCAGGTAAACTTGCCAATACATTAATCGTCTGGACATTAAGAATTTTTCTACAGAGTAAATTCCTTTTTCTTCTATAACCAAAACATCATCGACAACATTCATCATCTGAATGAGCCTTTCCGAATTGACATTCCCTTCCGACACACCCGAGTAAAAACTATCTCGCTTTAAATAATCCATTCGATCCATATCTAACTGACTCGATATGAGCTGTAACATAAACTTTCTAGAATAATCGCCTTTAAAAACCTGTATCGCTAAACTCAATTGACCATCGAACTCTTTATTTAATTGTTCCATAAACAATAGCGAAATGGCTTCGTGATGCACATCCTCGACGATACTTCTTTCCATAGCATGCGAAAATGGACCGTGCCCAATATCATGCAACAAAATAGCAATATACAATGCATTTTCTTCTTCCAAAGATATAAGAACCCCTTTGAAACGTAAGACTATAACTGCTTTTTGCATCAAATGCATACATCCCAAAGCGTGATGAAAACGGGTATGATTTGCCCCTGGGTATACCAAATAGGATAATCCCATTTGTGAAATGCGTCGCAATCTCTGAAAATAAGAATGCTGAATTAAATCGTAAATTAAAGGATTGGGAATAGTAATAAACCCGTAAATAGGATCGTTGAATATTTTTAACTTATTGATTTGTGACACTATCGATAGATTTTAGGTCAACAAATATAAGTAAAATAGAATTTATAAAGTATTCTAATTTAACTCCCTATTATTTTACAAGGCCTTCCCTTTTGTCTTTTTACCTACACAATTCGTCGAAGAACCATTTTTATAGAAGTGAAAAATTAAAAATTACCATAATATTAGCAATTAACTGCTGTAAAAAACAGTAATTTGGTTCGTAGATTTACTACATTTGATTACTTTATACAAAACTTATGAATGCTATAAAAATACTTTGGGTCGATGATGAAATCGATTTGCTTAAACCACACATATTATTTCTGGAGAAAAAAAATTATAGCGTTACAACCTGTAACAATGGTCGTGATGCGATTGATATTTTTGAAGAAAACAACTTTGACATTGTTTTTCTAGATGAAAACATGCCTGGAATGAGCGGTTTGGAAACCCTTTCGGAAATGAAAGAAAAAAAATCCTCGATACCAATGATTATGATTACCAAAAGTGAAGAAGAATATATAATGGAGGAAGCCATTGGCTCAAAAATTGCAGATTATCTGATAAAACCTGTCAATCCGAATCAGATTTTATTGAGCTTAAAGAAAAATTTAGACCATTCTCGCTTAATTTCGCAGAAAACGACTTTAGAATATCAAAAAGAATTTCGAAAAATAACCATGGAAATGGCAATGGTCAACACCTACGAAGATTGGGTAGAACTATATAAAAAGCTTATATTTTGGGAGTTAGAACTCGAAAATATTAACGATCACGGAATGATTGAAATTCTGGAATCTCAAAAAGCAGAAGCCAATTCACAATTTGGAAAGTTTATAGAACGTAATTATGAAGATTGGTTTGCCCCAAAAGCAGACAAACCCATACAATCACACACTTTATTCAGAGAATTAGTTGTTCCAGAAATCCTTAAAAAAGACAGACCTGTCCTTTTTGTTGTAATTGATAATTTGCGTTATGATCAATGGAAAACCTTTGAAAGTGTTGTGGGAAATCATTATAAACTAGAAAAAGAAGTTCCCTATTTTGCCATTTTACCCACAGCAACCCAATACGCAAGAAATGCCATTTTTTCTGGTTTGACACCACTGGAGATGGAAAAACAGTTTCCGCAATATTGGAAAAATGATCCCGAAGAAGGTGGCAAAAATTTGTTTGAAGCCGAATTCTTGACCGCACAACTAAAACGATTGCGGATTGACATCAAAGAAGATTATTTTAAAATCACCAATTTGACTGGTGGAAAAAAATTGGCAGAAAACTTCAAATCCTTAAAAGATAATAATTTGGTGACTGTTGTTTACAACTTTGTCGACATGCTTTCGCACGCCAAAACAGAAATGGATGTAGTAAAAGAACTAGCCTCAGATGACAAAGCCTATCGTTCTTTGACATTGAGCTGGTTTAAAAACTCCCCACTTCTAGAAATTATCCAACAAGCACAAAAATTAGGTTTCAAATTGATTCTAACAACCGATCACGGAACAATAAACGTTAGAAACCCATCGAAAGTGGTAGGTGATAAAAATACAAGTCTTAACTTGCGCTACAAAACAGGACGTAGTTTGACCTATGAAAGCAAGGATGTCTATGCTGTAAAAGTACCTAAAGACGTAGGATTACCCGCCATAAATATGAGTAGTTCTTATATTTTTGCAAAAAATGATTTGTTTTTGGCTTATGTAAACAACTACAACCATTATGTTAGTTATTACAAAAACACCTACCAACATGGTGGAATTTCATTGGAAGAAATGATAATTCCGTTCTTGGTTTTTAATCCTAAATAAAAAATAGAACTCGATCAAATAAATGAAAAAGCATTATATAAAGACCCCTCTTTTTAAATCGTACACTCATTCTACTCTATTCGATGTAAATATACAGTACAAGATGGAATGTTTTCAGCCTTCTGGGTCTTTCAAAATTAGAGGAATGGATACTTTTCTTAAAGAGCTATCCGGTCAAGGTTACACCAAAGTAATTGCTTCATCAGGAGGCAATGCTGGTTATTCACTGGCTTATATTGGAAAGCAAATGGGAATCTCAATACAATTAATTGTACCCAAAACTACTTCGCAATACATGATCGATAAAATAAAATTGATGGATGCAGAAGTAATTGTTTATGGCCAAAATTGGAACGAAGCACATGCCTACGCAACACAACGATCTATCGATTTTAATTTACCCTACGTCCCGCCTTTTGACCATCCTTTGCTATGGAAAGGACATTCGAGCATTATTGATGAATGTGCTATAGAGATGGAAGAACCTGACAAAATTATTGTAGCGGTTGGTGGTGGCGGTTTACTTTGTGGAATTTTTGAAGGCTTGATAAAAAATAATTGGCTAAAAACTACCGTAATTACAGCCGAAACCGAGGGTGCTGCCTCTTTTGCAAAAAGTTTTGAAATAGGAAAATGTATCGAGTTAGATACAATTGATACTATTGCCACGAGCCTCGGAGCAAAAAAAATTACTAAAAAAGCACTCGAATATTCTTCTTTTAAAATAGAAACGTATGTAACAGACGATAAAAGTGCCTTTACTGCTTGCAAAGACTTCTTCGACGAGTACCATACATTGGTAGAGCCCGCTTGTGGAGCCGCGCTTTCTTACGTAAAAAATAATGCTAAAAAATTAAAACCCAAAGAAAACATTCTCGTAATTGTTTGTGGCGGAGTCAATATGGGTAGGAAACTATTTAATGAGTATTCTAATCGATACCAATAGTCTATTTTCTCCCTTTTTAATCAAAAACAGCTCTCTAATCTTAATTTTTTTTAAATGGAAATCTCCTTTTTACTAAGCGAAATAAGTCAAGTTGCCAATCAGATTTTAAAACAAAACCCAAATAAAGTAATTCTTTTTGATGGAGAAATGGGTGTTGGAAAAACAACATTAATCAAAGAAATCGTAAAACAACTTGGCGTTACCGATGCTACCAGTAGTCCAACTTTTTCTTTAGTTAATCAATACCAAACAACTAACAAACAGACCATTTACCATTTTGACTTTTATCGTTTAAAAAAAGAAGTCGAAGCGCTAGACATGGGAGTCGAAGAATATTTGTATTCTGGTAATTGGTGTTTTGTCGAATGGGCAGAAAAAATACCCAACCTTATTCCAGAAGTACACACAATAATTAGAATCGAATTGCTTTCGGATGGAAAACGTTCTTTGAAAATAAACTAAAAATCCGAACATGAACACAAAAAATACTATAGAAATCATCTCATTTTCGCCAGAATTAATGGAGCCAATTAGAACTTTAAATCTAGAATGGTTGCATAAATATTTTAAAGTAGAACCTAAAGATGAGATCCTGCTTTCGGATCCGCAAGGAGAAATTATAAACAAAGGCGGAATGATTTTTTATGCCAAATACAAGGATACCATTATGGGAACCGTTTCCTTATTAAAAATAGATGCAACAACATTCGAATTGAGTAAAATGGCCGTTTCAGATACTGCTCAAGGATTAGGAATTGGTCAAAAATTATTAGAACACTGCATACTAGTTGCTCATCAAAAAGGGATTAAAAAACTCTTTCTTTATTCGAATAAGGTATTACTGCCAGCACTTCATTTGTACAAAAAAAATGGTTTTATAGAAGTTCCGTTAGGAGAGCAAACCTATCAAAGGGCCGACATCAAAATGGAACTTTACGTTGATTAATTTAAAATAAATCTGCCTACGCAATATTTAGAACAACGTAAAATTATATTCTTTTAATTCTTTTTCGTAAATTGTCCATTAATTTCAGAACAACAATGTCTATAAGCCCATTTACAAAACAACAATTATTACCTCAAGAAGAAAAACTTGAGATAGCAAGGCATAAAAGTGAGCTTTTCATTGGTGTGCCAAAAGAAACAAGCTATCAAGAACGTCGTATTTGCCTGACACCAGATGCCGTAAACTCGCTAACCTATCAGGGTCATCGGGTAATGATTGAATCTGGAGCTGGAGAAAGTGCTAGTTATTCTGATAAAGAGTATGCCGATGCAGGTGCCGAAGTTACCCAAGATACCCGAAAAGTATTTGGTTGTCCGATGCTTTTAAAAGTAGAACCGCCTACGATTACCGAAATAGAAATGATGAATCCAAAAACCATCCTCATTTCGGCGATTCAGCTAAAAACAAGAAACAAAGCCTATTTTGAAGCTTTATCCAAAAAAAAAATTACAGCACTTGCTTTTGAGTACATCAAAGACGAAGACGGTACTTATCCTGCAGTAAAATCCCTAAGCGAAATCGCTGGAACAGCCTCTATACTTATTGCAGCCGAATTAATGATTACCCATGAATTTGGAAAAGGGTTATTGTTTGGGAACATTACAGGTGTCCCTCCTACCGATGTTGTTATTCTAGGAGCTGGAACTGTAGGAGAATTTGCAGCAAAAACAGCTATTGGCTTAGGTGCCAACGTAAAAGTTTTTGACAATTCGATTACAAAATTACGCCGTTTACAAAATAATTTGAATCAACGTATTTTTACCTCTACCATACAACCCAAAGCATTATTAAAAGCACTTAGACGTTGTGATGTCGCCATCGGAGCCATGAGAGGCAAAGAACGTTGCCCTGTAGTTGTAACCGAAACAATGGTCGAGTATATGAAAAGTGGCGCAGTAATAGTCGATGTAAGTATTGACACTGGTGGTTGTTTTGAAACTTCGGAGGTGACTACCCACGAAATACCCACGTTTATAAAAAATAACGTATTGCACTATTGTGTACCCAACATTCCTTCTCGCTATTCAAAAACGGCATCCCTTTCTATCAGTAATATTATTACACCTTATTTACTTCAAATTGCCGAAGACGGAGGTATAGAAAGTGCCATTCGCTGTAACAAGGGTTTAAGAAACGGAATCTATCTTTACCACGGAATCCTGACCAATAAAGCTATTGGGGACTGGTTTGATTTACCTGATAACGACATCAATTTAATTGTATTTTAAGTAAACTTTCTTTTACCTTTGCAAAAAAATAATTTATGAAATTCATGTATCGATTTGCCTACTATCTAATCGGATTAGTAATGGGCTTATTTTTTGTAAGCCTTATGTTTAGCGGGAAAGACACCCGTTGCAATTACTTCCCTAATGCTAGAGTTTTGAATGATTTAAGAAATAAACCTTTTTATTATTCGGATAATGCTAGTGCAATTTTATCTAAAAAAAGAATAGATACATCCGATATAAAAAATACTTTAAAATATGGAGATGTCGATTTTCATAATAGCAACACTATTCTAAAAAAGGGGAAACTCTATGTTATTGAAGGGAAAACCAAAAAAAACGAAGCAATTATAATTAAAGTAATTAACTATTCGGAAAGTGTAGTTTTGGAAGACATTATATTTACCAAAAAATAAAAATTCTGAAGACAGTAGCCATATTAAGTCAATACATTTTCTAAACTATAAATGTCTAACAATCTCCTACAAACACCCATAGAATACTTAAAAGGTGTTGGTCCTAATCGGGGCGAACTACTTCGCAAGGAATTGGGAATTCATAAGTACGGTGATTTGGTTAATTTTTTTCCTAATAGGTACATTGATCGAACGCGGTATTACAAGATAAATGAGTTGCAAAACAACGTTGCCGAAGTTCAGATTATTGGCAAAATCATCAACATCAAAACTGTTGAATTTGGCAAAGGAAGAAAACGTTTGGTTGCTACTTTCGTTGATGATACTGGACAAATGGAACTCGTTTGGTTTCAAGGACATAAATGGATTCGAGAAAGCCTAAAAATTAATGAAGTGAGTGTTATCTTCGGAAAATGCACTTCCTTCAATGGCTTGTTTAACATGGCTCATCCCGAAATAGAAATGTTGAGTGAACACGAACAAAGCCTTCGTTCTGCGATGCAACCTGTTTACCCTTCGACAGAAACCCTAACTAATCGTGGGATTTCGAATCGAGTAATCAATAAATTGATGCAACAATTATTTCTAGAAACACAAGCCTTGTTTATAGAAACTTTACCCGATTATCTAACAAGTGAACTCCAGCTTATTCCCAAAAAAGAGGCCTTATTCAATATTCATTTTCCTAAAAGTGCCGAGGTTTTGACAAAAGCCCAATTTCGATTGAAATTTGAAGAATTGTTTTTTATTCAGTTGCAATTGATCACTAAAAACCTAATTCAGAAACATAAAATAAAGGGACACCCATTTACCAAAGTGGGAGATTATTTTAATAATTTTTATCAAAATCATTTGCCTTTTGAACTCACTAATGCCCAAAAAAGAGTAATCAAAGAAATTCGATCAGACATGGGAAGCAACGCCCAAATGAACCGTCTGTTACAAGGCGATGTCGGTTCAGGAAAAACGATTGTAGCTTTTATGAGCATGCTTTTGGCACTCGACAATGGTTTTCAGGCTTGCTTAATGGCACCAACAGAAATTTTGGCAAAACAACATTTTCAAGGCTTGTCGGAACTAGCTAATCAATTGAATATAAACAT
Organism: Flavobacterium sp.; assembly: GCA_043772515.1. Taxonomy (GTDB): domain Bacteria; phylum Bacteroidota; class Bacteroidia; order Flavobacteriales; family Flavobacteriaceae; genus Flavobacterium. Next base: position 11,377 of record JAYVGE010000030.1, read on the forward strand.
ACAAATACTAACGGGTTCTAGTAAAACTGCCACTCGAAAAAGCATTCACGAACAGCTAGAAAACGGAACTTTACAAATCCTAATTGGCACTCATGCTTTGTTAGAAGACAAGGTAAAATTTTATAATTTAGGTCTTGCCGTAATCGATGAACAGCACCGTTTTGGAGTAGAGCAACGCTCCAAATTATGGAAAAAGAATAGTATCCCACCCCATGTTTTAGTAATGACTGCTACTCCTATTCCGAGAACTTTAGCAATGAGTTTGTATGGTGATTTAGATATTTCGGTAATAGACGAACTCCCTCCTGGGAGAAAACCCATTCAAACAGTACATCGTTTCGATTCTAATCGATTGAAAGTTTGGAAATTTATTCGGGATGAAATTGCATTGGGTAGACAAATCTATATCGTTTATCCTTTAATTCAAGAATCCGAGAAAATGGATTTCAAAGATTTAATGGTTGGTTACGAAGGAATTTCTAGAGATTTTCCGTTACCTCAATATTCTATTTCTATATTGTACGGAAAAATGAAACCCACCGAAAAAGAATCGGAAATGAAACGCTTTGCAGAAGGAAAAACCAATATTATGGTCGCCACAACTGTTATTGAAGTTGGGGTAAACGTACCCAATGCGAGTGTAATGATTATAGAGAGTGCCGAACGTTTTGGTCTCTCACAACTGCACCAATTGCGCGGACGTGTGGGGCGAGGAGCAGATCAAAGTTATTGCATTCTGATGACCAGTCATAAATTGAGTGCAGACAGTAAAACCCGAATGGATACGATGGTACAAACCAACGATGGTTTTGAAATCGCCGAAGTCGACCTCAAACTTCGTGGCCCAGGAGATTTGATGGGAACCCAACAAAGTGGGGTACTTAACCTGCAAATTGCCGATATTGTTCGAGACAGAGATATTCTTATATTGGCTCGAAATTATGCCATAGCAATTCTTAAAGACGATGCTTCTTTACAAAAACCAGAACATACTAGTCTTAAAGCCGTTTATACAGAAATGACTAAAAAGAAAAATATTTGGAATTATATTAGTTAAGTAAAGGTTTTGAAATAAAGCGTACAAAATTTAACAAAGTCATTTTGTTCTTGCGAGGAACGTGGCAATCAAGACTACCTCCTTTGAGAAAAGATATCGAGCAGGAGCATTGGCTTTAAATAGTAGCGCTATTGAACTATTTTTAACGAGATTGCTTTGCTTCGTTCCTCGCAACTCCCCGCAAGACAAAAGAACGAGTGAAAACGAAGTTGACCGAACACCTATAAAAATAGACATTATAGTGAAGTAATTTTACGATTTATTTTGAAGTATTTACTAAGCAGAACATTAAATAAAAACAAAACCGAAAAAGGCAGTATATACCTTAATTTCAATATTTTAACCTTCAATTTATTACTAGATTAACTGAATTAATATGTTTTTATTTCTATTATTTTAAGGTTTTTATTACTATATGGTTGTTTGCCCATTAAACCATTCCTTTTTTGAATAGTCTTACTAAAAATTAATAACGATTTATTTGCTAAGTAAATATTTCGAAAAAAAGTGTATAAAATTTTGTCCCCCCCTTCATTTTAAAACTTTAAGCTAAGTGTTAATATTTGTATAGACAGATGTTAAATTTAGGTCAACTAATCCTCTATTCTCATTACTAAAACTTAAATTTGTTCTTTAACATAAATTATTGATATCTAATACTATTCTTATATAATAAAACATGAAAATAAAACACCTAATTTATTCCCTATTAATTATTAGCATAGCAGGATTTATTGTCTACCGAATTTCTGCAAACAAAGCCAAAAATGACGAGTCGAAAGACAGAGGCAAAAACAAAAAAATAAGTGTCAGTGGCATAATTGTCAAACCTCAATCTTTTAATAATTCAATATCTCTTTCTGGTTCTATCGAAGCCAATGAGCAAGTAGAAATTCGCAGTGAAGTTTCTGGAATTGTAGAAGGTATTTACCTTAAATAAGAGTTGTCCTTTTGCGACAGTACTTCCTTCCTTAAAATAAATACCTT